>NZ_JBXWSJ010000032.1:0-55656 GCF_059613365.1 Ruegeria sp. BHSA163 | reverse complement strand
ATGATCGCCCTAATTGCTTTGCTTCCCAAATTTGCTGTTGGTGCAAGCAATCTGCTTAAAACACCACTACCCAAATCTATTCACTTTTGTAAGCGGCAAAACACTGGCAACGGCACTTGAAGGTAAACTTCAGCGTTTCAGTCACCGAAACGCCCAGTATGGAGTTTGTGAACAGCTGCTTCCTTGGCTCACGCAATCGATCGTAATTTACAGGACTTGAGCAATCAGCGATTTTGGCGCCTTGGGAAAGCACTGATCGTTTCAATGAAAGTTGTAGGCTCTACCTGCTCATCCCGCCCACAATTATCACATCTGGACCGAGACAAAACTGGCGGCAGACGCTATTACAATGCTGTAAGCCAGTAGAAAAACAAAGATTGGTGTAATTAATTTAATAACTTCCATTAGGGCATTTACAGAGCCATTTTCATTCGGAGTACTTCTGATTTCTTCAGCGCCAACCAATGGCGGAAGGAGATCTTTTTTACTTTGTTTAACCATTTTCGACTCACAACATACTACCGGGTGATTTTATCACTTCGCGTTTAAACTGGATGCTATCGCCCAAATTTCAGTGCTTTTGCCAAAAATTTTGAACGAATATCGGCACAATGATACTCGCTGCGTTGTGATTGTTTACCGTTCTAAGGTGATACCGCAGTGATCAAGTGATTTCGGTTTTTTTCAGTACGGGCATTCGACGAAGCGCGATGACTACACAAACTCCGTTCCAAGGAAGTCTCGCGATGACCACACATGAGTCCTTGAATTCATCCAGACAGTCGGCTCTTCCGGCTATGCCTGCATGCCCACGTTTTCTGTCTTTTTGGTGTCTAAATCCCCGCGTGGGCGGGATAGTTTACCCCAAGGCCGTCAACCAATTACATCTCTTGCGGTAACTGATAAGCGTGTGCGGCGATCGTTTGAGAGAATCACTTTTCAAGCGCATAATCAGATCTGATGAAATAGTAAACCCAGACTTCGTTTGGACGAGCGCACACGAAAACCAACGACCATCCATCGAAAATTCATTGGATAAGGCGGCTTTAAGTGTCTGAAACGCTTTTATTTGCTGGCGCATGTTTGAGGATATGGTTTAGATCACACTATGCCTTTTCCTGACGATGTTTTCCGCCACACCCCAGAGCTTCGAGACCGGATCACACCGCCGGATGTCTCCGAAATGCGGTTTGGGCTGGATCGCTTCGATGAGTTAGACGCACAAGCCAAGGTTGAAGGATGGCCACCCGGTTGGCGGATGGAGCACGACGCGCGAGAAGCCAACCGAAGCGCCGTGCTTTCCGAACGGTTGGATCGCGGCCTGTGGGTTTTCGCTTATGGCTCGCTAATTTGGGACCCAGCAGTCCACGTGGAAGAATACCGTTACGGGAACTTGATGGGTTGGCATCGAAGCTTTTGCATGCGGCTCGAAGGCGGGCGCGGTACCCATGATCAGCCGGGATTGATGGCTGCGCTCGATGAAGGCGGTCAATGCAATGGGGTTGTTTTTCGCATACCGGCGGAACTAGTTGACAGGGAAACCCAATTCATGTGGCGGCGGGAAATGTTTTCGGGATCCTATCGCCCAGTATTCTTCGACGTTGCGACCCCTCAGGGTTCGGTGGAAGCACTGACATTTGTGATGGACCGCAGCAACAGGCGATACATGCCAAACCTTCCCAAAGACGAAGCGGCCAGAATGATTGCTTTCGCCGAAGGCGGGCTTGGACCGAATTTCGAATACCTGGACTCTTTGGTGCGGCATCTTGATGAACTTGGCATCGCGGATCAGAACATGCGCCAGCTTCACGCACTTGCGGTCGCGTATAGGGGAAAGAAGAAAACCGACGGTTTGGAATTCTGCTAGGTCAGTCAGACCGTCGCTTACGCTACTTTAATTCCCTGCGAGCAATTCGAAGCGGCAGACGGGTTGAGCCAAATTCAACCAGAGGACGCGGCGTATCCCGCAGCGGAAAGTAGCCAGACGCCGCACACGTAAACATCGATTGCGTCGAATGGCACCGTCGTCCGCAACTCTACTTCTTAAGTCCAAACTTGAATATTCCATCATTTGGATATTTGAACAAATGAGAGATCGTGATTACTCGACGGGAGGAGTAATTCATGATCAAAAGTTTTCGTTCTTTGCCTGTAGCTTTAGCTTTCGCGTGCTCAACTGCAGTTCCGGCGCTCGGTCAAAATCAAGACTTCTCAAGCATATACTCCCCCGGTGAGCTAGGCGCCATGCGACTGCATACAGAAAAACCGGAACAAACCCTGATAAACAACGTAAACATCTTTGACGGGATCAACGAGACGCTGATGCAGGGTGCCAGCGTTCTTGTCGAAGGCAAACTAATCAAAGAAGTGTCTACAGATGAAATTGATGCTCCAAATGCCGTTGTAATCGACGGGGATGGTCGGACTCTGATGCCCGGCCTGATCGATGGCCACGCTCATGTTATGATCAACAATGATTATGGTGTCATCGAACGCGATAGTGACATCACTGACCTGTCTTACAACGCCGTTATTGTTATGGAGCGGTTCTTGATGGACGGTTTCACCTCTGTTCGTGATATGGGGGGGCCTGCTTTTGGTTTGGCAAGGGCAGTAAACAGCGGTCTCCTGATCGGGCCGCGATTGTACCCGTCGGGCGCATTTATTTCTCAGACGTCGGGCCACGGCGACTTCCGCGACAGGGCCGACCCTGGCTTTAGTTACGCAGACGCAGGAGATTTATCGAATTTTGAGCGTATGGGGATCGGCACCGTAGCGGATGGTGTCCCAGAAGCATTAAAAGCTACTCGATTAAACCTTCGAAATGGTGCCACTCAAATCAAAATCATGGCGGGCGGCGGAGGCTCTTCGCGGTTTGATCCGATCGATACAACCCAGTTTTCCAAGGAAGAAACTTGCGCGATTGTCGAAACGACAAAGGACTGGGGAACCTATGTTGCGGCTCATGTATTCACTGATCGCGCCGTCAACCGATTACTAGACTGCGGTGTCAGAACGTTCGAACACACCTTTTTCATCTCAGAAGAAACCATGCAGAGGATAGCAGCCGAAGGCGCGTATGTGGTTCCGCAAATGTGGGGGATCTCCCCCGATCTTGCCAAGAATCCTTTGATGCCTCCGGCGAAAATTCCTTTGGTTCAGGAATTGGGAAAGGAATACGCTGATTTTGGACGCAACCTAGTAAAAAATGGGGTGAAAGTCGTATTCGCTTCTGACTATGTCGGTGTGAACGCTGACGCTGAAAGAGCGCGCCGTTACGAAATCTGGTGGCGCACTCAGACGTTCGACTCTAACTTTGAGGTCCTTAAACAGATGACTTCTGTCGCTGGAGAGGTTCTGGCAATGTCCGGCGAACGCAACCCTTACAAAGAAGGTAAACTGGGCGTGATCGAGCCAGGCGCGTACGCCGACCTCCTGCTGGTGGACGGCAACCCACTGGAAGACATCCGGGTAATTGGCGGTCAGGAACAGTGGTTTGATGCGCCCGAAGAATGGAAGCCGATCGAAACCATTGACCTGATCATGCTTAACGGTGCGATATACAAAAACGACCTTTGAACGATCCCCGTTGGATTGTTGCGCCTGTTTCGAGTTGGAAACTAGCCGTTTCAAAAAAGCGCAACGCTAACGCTTTGTGCGTAAAAACCCGCCTGCGATAAAAGCTCAGTCCGGGAAAACTTTGCTTATCGGCCGTTATACGCGCAAGAATTCTGCATCGAGATCGCATCTATACCCACGGTAGGTACCGGTTGTGCTATACTGGTTTCAAATAGACGCTTTGTTGTGGAGGTAAGTCATGATTATTCGATTGATATTAACGCTCGGCATCGCGCTCTCATTCGCGATGGCTGCTCCTCAGATTGCGCGGGCCGACGCGGGCGACTTTATTGGCGGCGCTGTCGTAGGCGGGGTTTTGGGTTACGCGATTGGTAAGGACCAGCAAAAGAAAAAGGCACAGACAACAACTCGGACCTATCGGTCAGGAATTCCATCAACTACACAGGGTGCGCAAACCCAGACGGCGCTCAACTATTTCGGCTACAATGCCGGTAGGGTTGATGGACAGGTCGGCAGTGGAACCCGGGCCGCCATAGAACGCTATCAAGCTTCAATGGGCTATCCTGTCAATGGCTATGACTTCCAACCGTATCAGTATGACTTTTTGATGCAGGCATACTACTGGGGGACAAGCGGCGGACAAGCCGCCACTCAACTTTCGGGCCAGCCACTTCTGATGGCGTATCGCCAACAGTTGCAAAGCGAAACTGCTCTGGCGGCCGCCCCTCAGGCGGCAGCACAGGCTACACCAGCTGTTGCACCCCAAGAAGACGCTTCAGCGACCGACAGTTCTGAAGAAACGAATTCGAGCCTACCAAGCCTATTCTCGGGCGGCACAGGGGGGCCGTCGCTCGCCAACCGCTGCAGCGCGGTTATGCTGCAAACGTCGACAAATGGTGGCTACACGACCCTGTCGAATATGTCCGACCCAAATTTCGCATTGAGCGAACAGTTTTGCCTCGCCCGAAGCTACGCAATGGCGACCGGTGAAGAGCTTATGGAAGACGTCCAAGGGCTGACGCCTGACCAAGTGGCCGCGCAGTGCAGCGCTTTCGGGGAAACTTTGGAGCCGCAAGTCGTTGCACTTTCTTTAAGTTCAAAAGCCGAAGCAGAATCTCAGATGCGCACGTTTGCTTTGGATACGGGGCTTGATCCCGAGGATCTGGTGGCAACAAGCAAGGTCTGCCTTGCGATCGGTTACCGCCAGGACAACATGGACAGCGCAATTGGATCTGCGCTGATGCTGGTCGCAATGGGCGAGCCTGCTTATGGCGAACTGATTGGGCACCACCTTCGCGAAGGTTTCGGTGTGCAAGAACGCCGTGATCTTGCGATGCAGTGGTATGATGCGAGCCTTTCCGCACTGGATGCAGGATCACAGGCTGTTTTCCTGCCGTCCCAATCCGACCGTCCGGAGCTGTTGCGAACAGCAATGACTAAGTCGCAGTAAAACAAGGTCACTGCGTATCCACAAATGACGTGACAGCGCGGCGGGTAAACCTGAGAGTTACCCGCCATTTCTCGCTGCGTATACTGTCTAAACTTTGCGAGTTTAGGCCATGATGGGTAATCACGTGCGCAAAATATTCGTATAGAAACGCGAGAATCCAATCGAAGCAAAGGCGGCTTGGCCAACGAAGATTGGGGGCTTGCTTGGGTAAGAGTAATTTTTATTGTTATTTTACAATCAATTAATGATATTTTGTGGTGCGG
This sequence comes from Ruegeria sp. BHSA163, assembly GCF_059613365.1. Classification (NCBI taxonomy): domain Bacteria; kingdom Pseudomonadati; phylum Pseudomonadota; class Alphaproteobacteria; order Rhodobacterales; family Roseobacteraceae; genus Ruegeria; species Ruegeria sp. BHSA163. The sequence goes on along the minus strand of NZ_JBXWSJ010000032.1, from coordinate 50,364 downwards.
GCGGTGGGACTCGAACCCACACGGCACTAAGGCCTTCGGATTTTAAGTCCGATATGTCTACCATTCCATCACGCCCGCGCCTTGAAAGTGCCGCCATACAGGAGCAGTCATCTTAGCTCCGGCGACTCTTACATCCTCGTTTCCGGATTGAAAAGAGACAGATAAGCTAGAAATGCCACTTGTGGAAAATTGCGAGATACGCCGGCCCCAAGGCGATGAAGTCCGAAGTTGTCGTTTCGGTCTATACAAAGCCAATAAAGGGCGTAATCCCGTTTTTAGCTGTCGAGAAAGTACCTTTGAATTCCATCCAATTCGTCGCGCAGCAAATGCACGAAAAAAGATTCTGCAAAGTTTTGATGGATCGTACTGACAACTGCGTCAGGTCGCTCTTTCGCCACATATCCGTCTCGGATAGAGTGGCATCATACGCGAAGAGCACTACATATCTTCACGTTCAGAAAAAACAATTCGGAGCCCGTCCATGTTGTTTCGATGCCTTGCGTTCGTGGCTCTGTTCACCGCTGCATTTACTTTCAGCGCCGTCGCACAGCCCAAGGAAAAGTCCCAATCAGGGTTGCTGGTTGAGCTGAATGCCGTTCAGGACGTTACCGACGCCTGCAGACTGACTTTTTTGATAATGAATGAAACCGAGTCCGTTATAGAAAAAGCAGTATTTGAAACGGTTATTTTTGACACAAATGGGCAGGTTGTCAGCCTTTCTCTGTTCGATTTCCGCGAACTGCCAGCCGATAGACCCAGAGTGCGTCAATTCGATCTGCCCACAAGAGCCTGCAGTTCAGTGGGGCAAGTGCTGATAAATGGTGCCAATACTTGTGTTGTCGGCGGATCGGAAAGTGACATATGTCGAAACGCGCTGAAGCTGAACAGCCGTGTTAAAATGGAGCTTTTGGGATGAGCCCGGTAGCAGCTTTGCGTGAAATCCTTAACCTGGGCGGCCCAGTCGTAGCGATCCTGCTTGTAATGTCTGTTCTGACGCTGGCTGTGACGATTTACAAACTCTGGCAGTTCGCGGCTTGCGGAGTTGGGCGGCACCGGGTTTTGTCCAAGGCGCTTCAGGCGTGGGATGCAGGGGATCCAGGCGCCGCGCGATCTCGCTTGAATGAAAGCAGTAGTTACCTGGCACCCATTGTTAGTGCAGCGATGGATGCACGGAACGTGCCCGGTATCGAAGATCGACTTGACGCCGAAGCAGGGTTGGCGCTTGCCCGCCTGGAACGCGGGTTCCGACTGCTGGATACTGTAGCGCAGCTTGCACCGCTGCTTGGGCTTTTTGGCACGGTGCTTGGCATGATCAACGCGTTCCAGAGCCTTCAGAGCGCTGGCTCAGCCGTCGATCCGTCACTGTTGGCGGGTGGAATTTGGGTTGCGCTGGTCACCACTGCAGTTGGGCTTGCAGTAGCAATGCCCACCTCAATGGTTCTTTCATGGTTTGAAAGCCGTACAGCGCGAGAAAGAGTGTTCGCAGACAAGGCCCTGCGCACAATATTGGTGCCGGGTCAGTCGATACAGCCAGTGGACGGGGCGAGCGCGCCGATAGCAGCTCCGGAACATGCGTAGGACCGCCCCATTTGTTCGGCGACGAATGTCGATGACACCGCTCATCGACGTTATTTTCTTGCTTTTACTGTTTTTCATGTTGTCTTCAACGTTTTCCCGCTTCGCCGAGATCGAATTGATCAACGCGACAGCAGGTGTTGCAGACGTGCCCGAACCCGCCGACAGGGTCTTTTTGCTACTGGGTTCACAACGACTGATTCTGAACGGCACTGTCACGACATTGGATGAAGTGGCCAGTCAGATCGGAACCGGGCAAGTGCTGGTCAGTTTGGACATCGATACATCGGCCCAACGACTGGTGGATCTTCTTGTTCGATTGCGCGGACAAGATGGGCTTACCGTTACGGTACTGGAATAAAACCATGATCCGTGCAACACGCCCACGCATCAAACGCGACTCAACAATTCCGCTGATCAATGTCGTTTTCCTGATGCTGATCTATTTCCTATTGGCTGGTACGCTGGCCCCGCCGTTGGACCCCGATCTTGAACTGATAGACACGGCCGAGCTCGAGGGGCGCGATCCACCTGATGCTATAATCCTGCATTCGGACGGGACTCTGAGTTTTCGTGGGCTACCGACTGACCCCGAGTCTTATCTGTCGCGGAATAGCGCGGGACCGGTCCGAATTGTTCCCGACAAGAACGTGTCTGGGCAACGTCTGATCGAAGTTACCGGAGTACTTCGTCGGTTGGGCGCACCTTCTGTGTTTCTTGTAACACGTCAGGCTCTGGAATGATCAGAACCTCCGTTTTCGTCGCTGCAATGGCGATTACGCTTTCGCTAATGTTACACCTGTTGGGTTTGAGCCTAACCGCGCCTAGACTTACAGAAAAAAAAGTCATTGAAAGCCGGGCTAATAGCCTTGAATTGAGCACTGCGTTTGAAGAATTCGTCGATGCTCCACCAGAGCAGGTTCAACCAGAACAGGCGGAGGTGCCGGAACCGTCGGTTGACTCCACAGCAGAACCAGAACCAGCCGAAGTTCCAACAAGTGACGTACTTGTCGCGTCGCCAGAACCGCAAGATGTCCCGTCCCCCGACACAGGGACTTCGACAATCATTCAACCGGAGGCTCCGCAATCGCCCGTTACCGATACGCAGGGTCAGGCAGATGACAACGAGGCAGAAACTGCCGAACCCGTCGCGTCCGCGCCCGTCACTCCCGATACTTCAGCAGAAGCGCCGGTTGAAGCTACCGAAGCAGCAGCACCGGTTGCCGAGCCCGTTGCTGAGTTACCAACTGCAAAAGAGCCAGAAGAATTTGCGGCCCTGCCCCCGCCGCAACCTCTTACAGTTCCTGTTGAAAACCAGACGGTCGTTACTGAAACACCGGACGTGCCCGTCGCCCCAATAACACCCGAAGACACCGAAGGATCCGAAGAAGATGCAGAGTCCGAGCAGGCAGTTGTATCTTCATTAAGGCCGCGCCTTCCAGACCGCCGACCTCGTCAGACATCACCAAGCGCTTTGGACCCATCAAGGAATTTTGACAACTTGCGCTTTCCGGACCAAACCATTGACTCGCCTCTCACCGTGTATCGCCGTGAAGGACTTGACACATTCAGACAAGATCGCGGCGGAAACCGATCAGGCGGTCTTGGTCCTGGGAATTCGGACAGAACAAACTATGCCGGCCAGGTGTTGGTGCATCTGAACCGCGCACCGCTCGTTTATGTTGCAACCCGCGGGTTTGCTCAGGTTTTTTTTGAGATTAACCCTGACGGTACCTTGGCATGGGTAGACGTTGTCGACAGCTCGGGTGCGCCTGATGTCGAACGCGCGGCAAAAGAACAAGTGCGCAGCGCAGCACCTTTTCCACGGCCACCAGGGGGCGTCAGTCGAAAGCTGTCTTTTTTCTATCAGATCAGGTGAAACGTCTTCTGAATGTATTAAGGCAGCTTTGCGCTAACCGGGTTTTGATTCTTCAAATTGGGCCGATTACCTTACCAGGTATTGCAACCAAGCGTCAAAAGCATTGGCCAGAGACATTCTGGAGCAGGTCAATATAACCTTGATCTGTTTTCACCTTGCCCAAAGTAACTTCTGCTATTTTGCTCCCAAAGCCTGACCGCTTTCATCAAAGAAATGCAGGCTTTCCTGCGGAAAATGCAGGCCAACCTTCGTTCCGGGTGTCAGGTCTGTATCCCCGTTTAACCGAACAGTCACTTTTTCTTCCGCCCCGCAATCGATAATTAAAAATGTGTCCGCACCAAGATATTCAATTACCTCAATGACCCCGTCACTTTGCCCATCACCTGGTGCGACCACACTTATGTGTTCGGGTCGGATACCCAGCTTAATGGCCTCGCCGGACAGCGTGAATTCACCACTTCCGCCTTGCTCCAGTTCGTAACGACCGTTCCGCGTCTTGCATGGTAGAATATTCATCTTTGGGCTGCCGATGAACTGAGCCACAAACAGATTTGCCGGACGTTCGTAAAGTTCGCGTGGTGAACCCACCTGAGCAATTGTACCGTATTCTAGAACGACAATCCGATCGGCCAGAGTCATCGCCTCGACCTGATCGTGCGTCACATAAATCATTGTGCGTTTGAGATTTTGATGAAGTTTGGCGATCTCATAACGCATTTCGACCCGCAAAGCCGCATCAAGGTTCGAAAGTGGTTCATCAAACAAAAATGCTGTGGGATCACGCACAATGGATCGGCCAATTGCAACCCGCTGTCGCTGCCCTCCGGAAAGGTCTTTGGGGCGTCTTTCCAGAAATGGACCAAGTTTTAGAACGTCGGCCGCTTTGCTAACCTGCCTATCTATTTCTGCTTTCTGGACACCAGCAACCTTGAGGGAGAAACCCATGTTTTCTGCAACTGTCAGATGCGGATACAGCGCATAAGATTGAAAGACCATTGTCAGGCCACGCTTGGACGGGGGGTGGTCTGTTACGTCGCTATCATTTATTAATAGTGACCCCCGCGAAATATCTTCGAGCCCACCTATCATGCGAAGCAAAGTCGACTTGCCACAGCCAGATGGACCAACGAAGACGATGAATTCCCCTTCTTCGATTTTCAGGTCAACACCTTTGATAACCTGCGCGGAACCAAACCATTTTTCGACCGACTTTAGTTCGATGCTACCCATTAGTCCCTCCCTGCCCAGTGAAGCCAAACAGCTGCTGTCCACGTGAACGCATTGCCGCCCGCCGGGCTGCCAGAAATCGGGTCGAAATACTCTGCAAACCCATATGTAGAGATTAATTCTTTAGTCTTTACACGCAGTTCTTCCGCCCGTTGTTCATGACCCATTTCCGCCAAACCGAACCCGATCATCATGTTCATGAACGCCCATGTTGGACCGCGCCAATATCGTCGCGCATCAAAGTTCGGCATGGACGTATCATAGCTTGGAACGGGAAAAGGTACCGACGCCAATACCGCCTTCAATCGATCCAACATTTTTTCTGATTCAATCCCTGCGTACCAACAAAGGTACGAAGCGTTCGAAATGCTGCCTGACCATTCTTTGGTCCTTGCATCACGCGAGTCAAAAACGCCCAAATCTTCGTTCCAAAGTGAGCTTGCACCTACTTCCAAGTCAGCGATATCCGCGCCCAGACCTTCGGCGTCCAATCCCAGTTGTTCACTAATGGCCAACAAGTCCCTCGCCGCCCGCAATGTCGTGAATGTCATTGTCGGATCTGCAACACGAAACGGATTTTGCGTTAACAGGGCTTGCTGGTCCCATCCAGCCTGACGACCGATTTGAACCAGTTTTATGTAACGGTCATAGTCGAATTTGGTGGGTCGATCCTCGCTGTTTACATGACTCGTGTCACGACGCTGGTATTCACCGACATCCGAGGCATCTATGCGCGCCATCGCTTTGTCCCAGTCGGGCGCATTGTCACGTCCGGCTTCCCAGGGATGGGTCGTGCAAACAGCGCCATGATCATCCAGGCGCCACTTCATAATCCACTGATGCCAAGCCAGCATTTGGGGGAAAAGCTCGCGAATGCGCGCTTCTCCGGCGTCGGTGTCTTGTTCCCAGATTTTCCGGGCCATCGTTGCTGCGAGGGGTGGTTGAATGATTCCAGAGGAAGGTATCGGTCCGTCGCACCCCCACACATCAGGACCGGGGAAGTATCCGTCATCTTGTTGATGAAACAAGATATGAGGAACCATTCCGTCGGTCCATTGGCCTGTGAACAACGTCTCGATTTCGATCCAGGCTCGGTCAATATCAAACTGGGCAAAGCCCAGCGCGGCAATCGCGCTGTCCCAATTCCATTGATATGGATAGAGACCCTCGGTCGGGATCGTGTACCCACCGCGGTCATTTGAAATCAGGATGTTTCGCGCCTCGCGATCAGGGTTCGTATGTTGATTCATCAGTGTCATCCTTTGACGGACCCCGCAGTCAGGCCCTTGGTCATGAAACGTTCGAGTCCTAAAAACAGCGCCATAATCGGAACGGTGGCAATCACCGCACCGGCCATCAGGTGCTGTCGTGGAATTTCTGAGGAATTCAACATTGTGACCCCTCGGGTAAGTGTGAATTTGGACGGGTCATCCAAAAGCATGAAAGCCAACAGGAATTCGTTCCAAGCAATCATAAAGACGTATAGAGACACCGAAGCCAGCGCAGGTAAGCTAAGCGGAAGTGTAATTTTCCAGATTACCGAAATGCGCGAAAGCCCATCCATTAGACCCGCCTCTTCAACTTCTGTCGGTAAGCCGCGGAAATAACCCTGCAGCATATAAAGTGCGACCGGGATCGTTGTGACCGGATAAATCATAACGATGCCAAGTATCGAATTGCGCAGACCTGTCAGTGAGAAGGCGATATAGATCGGCAACGCCAGAACGATCATCGGCACCATGTAAATCAACAAGATCGAGCGCGAGAAAGCCTTTTGTCCTTTGAACCGAAACCGCGCCACCGCATAGGCACCTGGTACGCTGAACAACAAAGTGATGAACACCGTCAGCACCGAGACATAGAATGACGTCCAAAGATAGGTACCGAAATTGAAGTCGCGGAACAGTTCGGTATAGCTGCGGAACAGCGCGGTGCCTTGACTAAGATCCAGTGAAAAATCCAAGGGGTTCTGAAGTAGCGCCTGTTGCGACTTCAAACTCGTCATAACCATCACGTAGAAGGGTATGACAACGATTGCCGTGAAGAATATATATCCGAAACCGGTACAAAAGCGGATCACCGCATCTTCGTATTCATGACGAGTTAGCTCTCCAAATGGCAGTTCCTTTAGGATTTCTGCCATCGACAAATGCATCACCAAGGCGATTGACCCCACGGTGATCAACAACGCCAAAAGTGTGGTTCCAGACCCAATCAGAACAGGTCCGACCCCTGTCAGGCAAGACAAACCCAAAAACAACGCAACTCCCAAACGTGCAGTCGCATGCCGGACCGGAAAGCGGACATAGATCAACCCGGCAACCGCGCCCCAAATCAGGCTGAACAGAACCTGCGGACGAAATGCAGCACCAGTGGCAAAGGACATGGTGACCGCTACGGTTGTCGCAATAACGACCAACCAAAGTGCGCCAAGGAGAGGGCCGGTTACAAATCCATTGCGCATCACAAGCCCTCCTCTCGGCTGATAAATCGGAAGAAGACAAAGCTGAACGCAAGTAAACACATCAGGATTACAACCGCGACTGCAGCGCCAGCCCCAATGTTAGAGATCGCAAAAGCCTGCTCATAGACATTCACGGTCAGGGTACGCGTACCTGCATTGCCACCGGTCAACAAAAAGATGTCGTCGAACTTGTTGAATGTCCAAATGAACCGCAAAAGGAACAGCACCGATAGAATGCCCAATAATTGAGGGATACTCAGCAACCAAAACTTCTGAAACGGAGAGGCACCATCCATATCTGCGGCCTCGTACATGCTGGAGTCGATTGACTGCATCCGGGCTAGAATGAACAGGAAAGATAAAGGGAAATAACGCCAGATCTCGAACACCGTAACCATGATCAAAGCGAGCGGGCGTTCACCAAAAAAGTTGATCGGATCCTCACTAATGCCCATCTGCACCAACAACGCATTGGCCGAGCCTGAAAATGGGTCGAACAAAGTGACCCAGGTAAATGCGACGGCGATGACTGGCGCGACATAAGGGAACAAGTAAAGGCCCCGGATAAAGCCCTGACCCCGAAAACTTTTGTTCAGCAAAAGGGCCGCGAAAAGGCCCATAACCAAGGCGCCGATGGTACCGAAAACAGTATAAAAAAGGGTCACCCACAAAACGCCCCAAAATTCTGAACCGTCAAAGACCCTGGCAAAGTTTTCAAGGCTGAACTCAAAATTGGTCAGAATATTCGGGCCGCTTCCGGTCAAAATTGGTACAGATCCTTCCACCAAATTTTCGAAAGATTCCGCTTCGCCATCAATTGCGACCGGAATTCGGATACGCTCGCGCTGACCGCCCTCGAGTGTGCCAAAATCACAGAATAGATCGCGCCCTTCTAATTGGCATGGAGCAGTGATCTCGGATGTCGGAGTCATGCCCTCAGGGAGAGTGTCACTGATCGTCACTCCCGCGACTGCAATCTCCTGGCTGGAATTGCGCAGACGGTACTCAATCCGCAGGTCCTCACCGGAACCGCGCAGACTCTCGCGCACCACTGGCGCAGGTGGGCGAAGGTCAGATAGGGTAAAAGGTTTGAAACTGATCCAGATAATGGCCAGCAAAGGCAAGATCACAACCAGTGAGACGCTGATCAGTGTCGGGGCCAGAAGCGCCCATGCCAAACGCGCCTCGCGTTTCGCAAGCGCTCCCGTGCCGGTCGGAGGGACAGCCGAAGACATGGGATACCTCGATGGGTTGGGTGCAGCGACGCGAACGTCGCTGCGGTATTAACAAGCGGAACTTATTGAACTTTAGCGAGTTCTTCGTTCATCGCGGCAACAGCGGCCGCAGCATCGAGCTCATCGTCGATATACTGACGGACAATACGGTTGATCGCCTGGCTGTTAATCATTTTCGATGCCAGCGAGAGCTGACCTTCGGTGACTCCCCAACGCTGAGCGACATCCAAGCCTCCGACAATTTCATCGATCATGGCCTGGTCGTAAAGTTCACCCAAAGGTGCCTTGCGATCTACGCCAACCGGCAACTCTGCCCACGCTTCTGAGAACGCAGTCGGGTTGTCAGCATTTCCACGTCGGACGGGGAATTTACCTTCGGGCGCAATAGCCAATGTCTGGGTATAGCCCTGATCCATTGCGTATTTCACAAATTCCATGGCGGCATCGGTATCCGCATCATTGGTGATGCCGAAATACCGAACATCGCCCCATGCAGCTCCGTCCGGATTGGACGGGCCCGAAAAGTTGGTGACAATTCCAGTCTTGCTGGCCAAATCGCGAGAGGTCGGATCATCGTTGATGGTGGGCGGAGCGCTGTCGCGAAGGCCGGCCAATTCGTCCAGAATAAACGGCGACCAGATGATCATTGCCGCCTTGCCATCAAAGTAAAGTTCGCGCGACTGCTTCCAATACAGTTCCCCCGGAGGCGAAGCTTTGGAAATGGCTTTGTAAAAGTCCAGTACCTCTGTTGTTTTGGCCTCGTCCAACGGCTGGAAACCGTCCGGACCAACTGGGCTAACTCCGTTTGCCAGGAAAACATGTTCCAACACTTGGCTCATGAAGTTTTCGTCCACCTTGGTGGCTGCAACGAATCCATACATGTCCGGCGGACTATGCAGAGCTTCCAAGGCAGCCTCGACCGCAGCATAAGAACTCGGCGCGTCTAACCCCTTCTCGTCAAACAAATCTTTGCGGTACACAACCATTTGGGTCCAGCCGTCGACCGGCACGGATGCCGTTTCGCCGTTGAACGCTGCCATTGCAAGAGCTCCCGGAGCGAAAGTATCTGCGCCTAGCTCCTCAACCACTTCTGTTGCCGCTTCTGTGTCCAGAATACCCGCTTCAGCCCAAGGCAGAGCATACTGCAACGGATGATAAACAACGTCCGGCAGATCGCCTGCTGCAAATGCGGCTGTGGCACGTGTTCCCAGATCGGTTTCGGTCACCGGGATGACTTCGACAGTAGTTCCGGTTTCAGCCTTGAATTGATCAGCCATTTCCTGCTGCTTTGCCAACCGTTCGGGTTGCTCTTCCGTCGTCCAAAAACGGATCGTGTCCGCGTGCGCAGATACCGCTGCCAGTATCAACGCAAGCGATGATCCAAGCATCAGCCTGGATGCCTTGGGTGTAAGTTTCATAGTCGGTCTCCTCCCCGGTTATGATCATTGAGATTTACAATTTTTAGCGCCAGATCCTCGGACGTCAGCCGCGGCGGCCCATCGGATTGTCGTTCTATAAGAACAGCTTCGCTGAGTTCGCGTAAGTCTTTAGGTTGCTCGCCCCGCGTCTGGCGGATCAGCAATGTTGCAAGCCGCTCCCCTGCCCGATGCGAGTCCACACTGAACGTCGTGAGCCCCGGACTGACATATTGGCACTCCGGGATGCCGTCGTACCCAATGACGGAAACATCGCGTCCGATTTCCAGATCCAAATCCCTACAAACAGAATAACAGCCTAAAGCAGCCAAGTCGGTCGCAAAAACGATAGCCGTCGGCGGGTTTTTCAGGTTCATCAAAGCCCGCGCTTCCAAAGCTCCTTCTTCGCGCGTGCGCGCGCCATCCCGGATTAATTCAGGATCAAATTCCAAGCCCGCGGCTTTCAGACCGTCAACATATCCGTCGCGGCGCAGGTGACTGTAATTGAACTTCGGATCACTACCGACGTAACCAATGCTGCTGTGTCCGAATTCGGCCAAACGAATGACCGCGTTTCTGATCGCCGTTTCACCGGAAATATCGAACCAAGAGGTATTTTCCATTGCTGCGGCTTGACCGTATCCAGTCCGCCCATAAAGGATAAACGGTACCTTCAGCTCCCTTAGGTATTCAACTCGGGCATCATCAACTTCCGTTCGCGGCAGAATAAACCCGTCGGCCTTGCGTTCTTCAACAAGCCTGCCCAGGACCTTGAGCATGTCCTTTTCTGACTTCGCCGTGGAAATAGTCATGGTCCAGTCAAACGAACTGGCTGCTTCACAAGCTCCGGAAAGAAAATCCTGCAAAAACGGATTGTGCCTGTCGGGTTCTTCGCCATTAATAACCATCGCAATTGCCCGGACCTTACCTGTCCGGATAGCCTGCGCGTGGCTGAGCGGGCGATAACCCATCTTGCGCGCTGTGACCTCAACCCTTTTTCGCGTCGCGTCCGAAATATCCGAGTAACCGTTCAGCGCGCGCGACACGGTGCTTTTCGAAAGCCCTAGGTGATAAGCCAGCTCATCAAGCTTCACCCGCCCTGTTGCGGACGCCGCACGAAGCTGGGATTCGCCTTTTTGCGCAGTGGGATTCGTCATCATTCTTTCATTTAGTCGCTCCGAAACCGGTTTCGGCAACTTAAAAATGACCGGAATTAACTAAAAGCCGAATTTTATGGCCGTAAGAGGAGCACCGACGCCAAGTAAGGTATTCTGCGCGAGAAAAGGACCAATCACCCCAGTCCTATGAGTTTGCGTTCAATCTTGATCGCCAGAAAACGCAGCATTTAATCTGCGAAGTTTTCGTCGATCAACACTTTCAACATAGGATTTTAACAAATCCCTTCAGTTCGCCATCACTTGTTCCAGCACCGGGAAATGCTGCACAACAGTCTCGGTTGGAATGTCCTTAGGCAAAAACTCCAAGACAACTACTGCATCTCGGTTCGTTTCAAGAACCTTGCCAGCCTGGGTGTTGACGACGAAATGCCGAGGCTGATGGCCAGACGCGTTAAGAGTGAACCAATTCACATTTTCAGCCCAACTCACCCCTTCATGTACACCTCGGTCCAAAACTTCCAATTTTCGAAGCAACACCTCGCGACTATAGCGAGACAACAATAAAAGCAGATGTTCGCGTGGAATCCATCCGCCATACGAATAGACCCCCGCAGACTTTTTCATCTGGCCAAATTCGTCGACCAAATCCGCCGCTTCTTCCTGAGATAGCCCATCGGTCACTTCGTAGTCGTAATACAGTTCAAGTACATTCCCAGGTTTTTGCACCACTTCAGAGACGCCATAGCTCTTTGGGTCCTTGGAGATTGGTGCATTATGCTCGTAGCTGAATACTCCAGTTCCCTCAGAATGGATGATATCCGCGTGATCAACTAGAAACTGGGCAGTTTCCATGGCTTCTTTGCGCGTTTCGGTAGGGAAACCGAAAAAGTTGAATGTGTGGTTCCAAATTCCAGCGTCATGCGCATCTTGCAGGTTCGCCAGCATTACGTCCTGAGTATTGTCCTTCTTCATGTGCCGCTGAATACGCTCATTTGCCGACTCCAAGCCGATATACAAAGAGCGAAAGCCAATGTCGTACATGCCCCTGTAGTGTTCAGGCTTAAAGTACTTTTCAAATTTATAAAGCCCGGTGAAATAGAACTTTCCTGGCGCAACGGTTTTTGGAAGATGCGTAAATAGTTTCGGCGGAATGGCTTCGTCATTCAGAGCGAAGTGTTTCACGCCGTATTTCTCGCTCAATTCCTCAATAGTTTCCGCGAAAGTTTGGGGCTGCAACATTCTGTACCGATCCCCATAGATCATCCCGTGGTAGCAGAACGCACATTTGTCCCAATAGCAGCCGCGTGTTGTCAGCATTGGAAGAACTGTTTCGGGCGAGTAATAGCTGTTGAGATCCAAATCGCTAAAATCCGGCACCGGTATCTGTTCTAACGTGACCTGAGGCGCCAGTTTAGTCTTAACGATCTTCCCGTTTTTCAACAGGCAAAGGTTACTGCTTGGAGTTGCAAACGGATCCGAACATTCGAGCAACTCAACCAACGGTGATTCACCCTCGTACCTTAAAACGAAATCGAAATATTTTTTGAAAAAATGAGAAATCATATTAGTTTTGTCGACAAGACGAGAGAAGACACTGCCACCTATTAAGATTGGTACATCCGGAAAGACCTCCTTCAATACTCGCGAAAGTGTCAAACCCGCCAAGATCTGTTCCTGACCAATCACCGACAAGCCAAAGTAACGTGGCTCATTTTTGACCGCCCTGACCTTTTCTCGAAAGAAGGATAGGAAAGGATTTATCTCAGGGTTCGAACAAAACTCGTCAATGCTGGGAATAGAAGATAGAACATCTGAAGTCGACAAGCTTGAAGTACCGACCTCGACAACTGGTTCAGCGGTAGAGAAAGCAAAAAGTAAACGCTTGAACGCTGTCACAGCAGTATAAAATTCGTCAATCGTCCGCAGGCAGCGTTCGCTTTTCAAGCCTTTAGCTTGTTGAGACTTACGATCAAAATCGCTGAGTATACCCAATGCCAGCAAAGCTTGGTTACGATAGCTATCATGTTCTGGACCAAGGTCTTTTACATAACGGTCCAACCTGTCGATGGCCACTGGCAAACGCTGCCGCGAAATGAAGTAGTCGTAAAACTCCACATTCCAATCAGATTGCTTTACTGCGAACCCTCTTTCTACCAAAAAGGCTTTGAGCGCTGGCGTGCTGAGGAACGGCTGAAACGGCGACCATTGCGGTGGAAAAATGAGATGAATATCTAAATTTTCCATAATTTTATTCCCCGCGGAGAGACGGCAGTCAGAAAACCAAACGTGAATTCGACCACTCGTCAAATGCTTGCGACCTTTGGATCGCAAACATTCGAACTAAATGGACTACTTTCGCAATCGACGAGGCTTGGAAGACCCTTCGGCAAGCATCTCCGAAGATCCCTGATTCTGATTTTGATTGTCCATTACCTCTTCGCCGCCACCCATAAGAACCGTCTTCAGGTTTTGAAGCGCAGCCGGCTTCATGGCCAACAATTCTTCCATTTTTCCCTGGTTTTGATTTTGGTTGTCCATGACTTCTTCGCCACCGCCCACCGACCCAATACCGACTTCGCGAAGGATCTCGGGCTTCATGCGCGAAATCTCCTCAAGGCTGCCTTGGTTCTGGTTCTGATTGTCTGATAGAGCGAAGTCGTCCGGCAGGGAAGCTTCGATTTCTCTTAGCAAATTTGGAGCAAGGTTGTCTTTGAGAACGCCGAGCACACTAAGTTTGTCCATGGGAAACTCCTGATCAAATAAGCTTGGCAATCTCAACTCAATAACACAATATAAAGATGTTTGCAATTACTTAAAGCAATTTTAGGTTGTTCACTTTTAAAGTGCTAATAAATTTAGGTGTTTTATTTTTTGTTGTCTAAATCGAAATAAAACTCCTTCTTTAGACGGATTTATTTCAGGATCTTTGCTGGAAGGTGCAATAATTTTTTCCTTTGATATTTCCTAAGTTATTTGTGTTTACGCTAGTGGTCGTCCGGTTTTTACATGACCCGCTAAAAGTTTACTTTTAGTTGTGCTTGGGCGACTGGCCAAAGTGAAAAGCTGCGTGCCTTTAACTAGAAGGCTATCGTCCCACGGGTTTTCACGACTTAAATCCCGACGAGACTAAGGCAATTGTCGCGGCTTGTCTTACCTAAAAAGTTAGTCATCGCTAGTGAGATCGATGACCTGAGTTCTGCACTTAAACTGGGCTGAGCCACGGCAAGTGGATGGATTGATTTCATGTCTTGCACCAAACCAGTCGTCTAAACCTTAGGCACAGCGCACAGTTCTGCCCCACTTGTCACCGCAATCTGGGCGAAAAAGCTTTTCTGAAACGAAATGGACAGTCAGGCTGCTGGCAAGGTTGTGCTACAGATAATTCCATCGAGACTATGGAGGACTCTCAATGAACGATCAAACCCGAACCCAACGTCTCACCGCAGCAGATTTCGACCAAGAACTTCTCGATTTGTACGATTACTATGCGCATGGGAGGATTTCAAAGCGGGAATTCCTCGATCGCGCTGGAAAATGGGCTGTAGGGGATTAACCGCAGCGGCAATACTAAGCACCCTTTCACCCAATTACGCATTGGCTCAACAGGTCGCAGAAGACGACCCGGAGGTTCAGGCCGAAGAAATCACCTATAGTAGCCCGGACGGAACCGGTGATGTGTCGGCCTATCTCGTGCGTCCAACCCAGATTGACCCCGATCGACCGCCTGCGGCAGTTCTGGTTGTACATGAAAACCGCGGCCTCAATCCTTACATTCGAGACGTTGTGCGTCGCGTTGCCAAGGCTGGTTTTGTCGCGATGGGTCCAGACGGGCTTTCATCGCTTGGTGGGTATCCGGGAAATGACGATGAAGGTCGCGAAATGCAGCGAAGCCTGGATCGCGAACTTCTCCTAAACGACTTTTTTGCAGGTTTTGAGTTTCTTCAAGCGTTGGACGGTACGAATGGAAAAGTGGGAGCAACCGGATTTTGTTACGGCGGAGGCGTCGTGAACAAATTGGCAGTGGCCTACCCAGAAATGGCAGCTGGTGTTCCATTTTACGGAGCCGCGCCGGACAACGCCAAGGTCGGTCTTATCGAGGCCCCCCTGATGATACAGCTTGCTGCGCTGGATCAACGGATAAATGCGATGTGGCCTGAGTTTCAAAAAGCACTTGTCGAAAATGACAAGCGCTACCAAGTTTACATCTATCCCGGCGTGAACCACGGATTTCACAACGACACGACACCTCGATACGACCAAGCGGCGGCAAAACTGGCGGAAGAGCGTATGATCGCTTGGTTTCGCACGTACCTGGCGGGTTAAAATACACCTGCGATGTCACTGTGAAGGGGTAACTTCTGACTTCCTGCGCCAATGATGCCTTTGCTGTCTGGGCGCCTGACAACCTCATCTTGGCGCCTGCAGGCATAGCCATCTGTGTTTTGCCAATAGGTACTTTTGGGCAAAGATATGACTTCCAAGTTCACTTATCTTCTTAATCTTGGCTGATTTGATATCCCGCCTTCCAGTGCTGGCCGCGAGTCTGATCGGGAGGTCGGTTTTGCTTACTGCAAAAGAAAAACCCCACCGTGATGGGGTTAGTTGAGGTTTGGGACAGTGAATCTCGTTCAGAGATGATCCTTCTATCGCCGACTAGCCTTTCGATTACTTAAAGCTGTCATTAATTCGAGCGCCTTCAAGCAATCAGCAATGTTGACCGAGGCCTCGAAGATAATTGGAGTGGATCGATTTTGGCAGTCTACCGAGCCAGAGAACTACCGAGGGAACAGAAGGTGGTCTCAATTTCGTTGAAATAGCATTTCGTGAGACGCGATGTTCGCGACAGTCACTGAATGCCAACCGAAATCATTTTATGTGAACAAAAACTCATCCGTGAGGATCAACGGCTGAGTGCTTGCCACCTTTTGTTCTACCGGAACTTCAGGTTTCACCCGGGAATTCGAACTTAGAGTGACACTCCTACTTTGCGCTCTTTGTTGCTCAATCTTGTTCAACAAGAAAAAAACTGCCGCATTTGTACCGACAAGGTTCTGGGGTACAGGTATCTGCTCGACGTTTGGGCCCATCTTGGTGTTGCTCACTGTAGTAGCTGAAAATGCCTTACGCATGGTCAGCTTAAGCCAAAACATGGCAATACTAAGGCGAATGCAATGTGCGTGCAGCATGAGCTTTTAATCGCTCACTGATTGCAACACGCTACCGTATGGGTGCTAAAAGTTGTCAAACACCGTCAACTCACACCTTTGTCCCAATCGAGACATCAGGAATCCCGGCACTGTTTTGAATAGAATAGAAAAATTCGATCCGCACCTAGTGTGGTTGGATGGAAATAACCTGGCAAAATTTGAATTATCAGCCTCAAATGACCGAAAGCAATGTGCTTGCAGCCCCTACAAACCCAGCCGCCGCTACCGCAGCCGCAAGGAGTATACAACAGACCTCCAGTGCAGATAGTTTCATTTGCTCGCATCGCCCCTTAGCAGAACTTTCCGCTCGAGATAGAGGAACTCTGGCAGGTCGCAAAGAGCATGCGCATTTACGCAGCGGAAACTTGCCTCGCGACGGCACATATTCGCCCAGAATACCGTTCAGGTTTCCCACGAGTGGCACTCCCAAGCTCTTTGGAACTTGACCTGTTGCCGCAATACATCACGAGTCGAATCCCAAACCTGAACTGCGGGTGATTTTGTGTGCTGCAGGATGTCAGCACCTGCCTTGCAAACCAGTTAGGTCTTTTCCGATTCGCCACATTTCGACAGAATTAGGTGCGCTAAAGGCCGAAACCGAGAGGCTAATCGGTCTGATATGACCTTGACCAGCCAAAGCTCGCGTTGGTTCCAACAATAGCCCGGCTGTCTTTGCCGTGGTTCGGATGGACCAAATGGATCAAGTAAGACGGCATTACGATCATTTCACCTGCACCAGACGCAGGGATTTTTGCTTCGAAAAGCGCTCGACACCGATATCCGGAAATGTGGTAGCTCATTCCTGAGATCAAGAAACTGGATCATACCGGAGGATCCTTCTTCGATCTTTGGCTGCGAAGCAAAATAAACACCTGACCAGTGGCCACTCTGGGGCGAGTATGAGGGGAGTTGTTACCGCAGAGAGGATTTTCGTTCATGCATCCAAACAACTTTAGTCTAAACTCCTCCGGATCGACCTACTGAGAAACCTTCGCGAAACGTGGAGTACAGCATCCTGTGCCGCTTTCTGTTGGCGAATTCGCTGAGTTGAGAATAACCAACGGGGACGCGATCAAGTCGCAGAACACATCCATCTACAAAAAGGCCAATGTCAAAACAGAACGCAACTTTCAGGTACGCCAGTCGAGGAAATGTTGATCGAAGAACCCTGAGAAATCAGAACTTTTTAGAAGTAACAACCGTTCAGTAGCTTAAAGCCTTAGGTGCGCAACAACAGCCTGTCTATAAACGGTTCAGCAGTTTCCTTTACTGCAACTTGCGCCTGGGATTCACGCGATCGACAGGTTCAGTTGAAACAAAAAGAAATTTTCTGACCTAGGTGTTCATAGGGTTCGAATTTTGTATGAACAAAGAATGACCATAAGGGAGAAGTAAATGAAGAAGTGTTTTTTGGCTGCGACAGCAGCGGCGCTTTTCGCAACGGGTGCTTTGGCTGAAGTCAAAGTAGGGATGATAACAACGCTTTCAGGCGGCGGAGCGGGCTTGGGAATTGATGTGCGCGATGGATTTATGCTTGCAATCGCGCAATCCGGTCGAGACGACATTGAGGTTGTGATTGAGGATGATCAACGAAAGCCGGACATCGCTGTGCAGCTTTCCGACAAGATGATTCAGTCCGAGCGTGTTGATGTAATGACGGGCATTATCTGGTCAAATCTGGCAATGGCTGTCGTGCCTGCAGCGGTAAACCAAAATGTGTTCTATCTGTCACCAAACGCTGGACCTTCTGCGCTTGCGGGTCAGGGTTGTCACCAAAATTACTTCAATGTTGCCTGGCAGAACGACAACTTGCATGAGGCGGCGGGGGCTTATGCTAATAACGCCGGCTATAAGAATACCTTCATAATGGCCCCGAACTATCCAGCGGGCACTGACGCGCTAACTGGCTACAAACGCTTCTTTAGCGGTGATTTGGCTGGTGAGGTCTATACAGAGCTTGGTCAAACAGATTATGCAGCCGAGATCGCCCAGATCAGGGCAAGTGATGCCGACAGCGTTTTTTTCTTCCTTCCTGGTGGGATGGGGATTTCTTTCCTAAAGCAATATGCGGACAGCGGTATAGATCTTCCGGTTGTCGGTCCAGCGTTCAGCTTTGATCAAGGCATCCTGCAGGCAGTTGGCGATGCCGCGCTGGGCGTCGTGAACACTTCGCAGTGGAACAAGGATATCGACAATCCGACTAACGCAGCTTTTGTCGAAAGCTTCCAAGCCGAATACGGCCGCTTGCCGTCGCTTTATGCAAGCCAGGGGTTCGATACGGCGAACCTGCTTCTGTCAGCACTTGAGAAGGCTGATCCATCTGATGCAGATGCATTCCGTGAAGCCCTGCGTGCGGCTGATTTTGACAGCACGCGTGGAGAATTTGCTTTCGGGCAGAACCACCATCCGGTGCAAACGATCTACGCTCGTGAAGTGGTCAAAGAAGGTGATGTATTCACAAACAAGATCATCGGTCCAGCTCTGGAAAATCACTCCGACGCTTACGCTGCCGACTGCAAAATGTGATCAATCCCTGCCTGCCTTCAAATTTAGGCAGGCAGGCATTCGGAGTTTTCATGTCTTCGATCTTAATTTTCGAGCAGATCCTTAACGGGCTGCAATTCGGCGTCATGCTCTTTTTGATGGCTGCTGGGCTGACGCTGATTTTCGGCGTGATGGGGTTGATCAACCTCGCCCACGGCTCGCTGTACATGGTCGGTGCGTTTGCAGCAGCTGCCGTTGCGGGGGCAACGGGCTCATTCTTTGCGGGGCTCGTTGCCGCGCTTGCAGCTGCGGCGTTGGCAGGCGCGATTATCGAAATCGGTATAATACGGAGGCTTTATGACGCCCCGCACTTAGATCAGGTCTTGGCCACCTTTGCCCTGATCCTGATCTTTTCAGAGGGCACAAGGTGGGTATTCGGTTCTTTCCCACTTTTTCTTAACATTCCGCAAGGGCTGTCCGGCCCGGTGAGCTTGCCCGGTGGGATCGAATATCCTCTTTATCGCTTGTTCCTTATTTTGACGGGAATAGCGATCGCGGGTGGGCTTTGGTTGCTAATCGAACGCACCCGCATCGGAATTCAGATACGCGCCGGGGAAAATGATCGAGAGATGATCGCCGCGTTAGGCGTTGATATCTCTAAACTTTACACACTGGTCTTCGCTTTGGGGGCGGCGCTTGCTGGTCTCGCTGGTGCGCTTGTGGGCGCAATTCAATCGGTTCAGGTCGGTATGGGTGAACCGGTCCTTATTCTGGCGTTTGTCGTTATCGTCATTGGTGGTATCGGGTCGATCCGTGGGGCTTTCATCGGGGCACTTTTGGTTGGTCTGACCGACACGCTGGGCGGCGTGTTTCTACCCGAATTGTTCAAGCTGTTTATGGATTCAGGCGCCGCGCAAAAAAGCGGATCGGCTATCGCATCGATGGGAATTTACATTCTGATGGGACTTGTTTTGATCTGGCGTCCAACTGGGTTGTTCGGAGCTCGCGCATGAAGTTTGAGGAACGCTATCTCAACTTTTTCGTTTTGGTCGGGCTTCTTTTGCTACCTATTTGGGCGCAGGCGATGGATGAGCCTTTTACGATCACTCTGGCGACGCGGGCGGTGATCCTTGCTTTGGCCGCAGTTGGGCTGAACCTCGCGCTGGGCATTGGGGGGATGGTCAGCTTTGGTCACGCCGTCTTCTTTGGGATCGGTGGCTACGCTATGGGTATACTTGCTTATCACGCTCAGACCTATACGACATTGAGTCTTGGTGTGTTTGAGACAGGCGGGACAAATTCCATGCCGGTCATCTGGCTGGTTGCAATGCTTCTTTCGGGCGCCGTTGCTTTTGTCATTGGTCTGCTTTCGTTACGAACGTCCGGCGTTTACTTCATCATGATAACGCTCGCTTTCGGCCAAATGTTCTATTATTTCGCAATTTCGTGGGCGCAGTATGGGGGCGAAGACGGGCTATCGATCTACGTGCGCAACGGATTTCCGGGCCTAAACACGCTTGTTCCGATCGAGTTCTTCGGCATCTGTTTTGTTCTTCTTTGCGTAACTCTCGTTCTATTCGCCCGCCTTCAATCTTCGCCGTTCGGATTGGCGTTGAATGCGGCCCGTCAGAGTAAATCAAGGGTGGCGGCCGTCGGCCTTAACCCCACTCGTGTGAAACTGCTGGCATTTGTCTTGTCTGGCGCTGTTACCGGGTTAGCAGGAGCGTTGTTTGCAGATTTGAACCGCTTTGTCTCGCCAACAATGTTTAGCTGGCAATTGTCTGGTGAATTGATCGTGCTGATTATCATCGGTGGTGTGGGTCGATTGATGGGACCAGTTATTGGGGCATGCGTATTCGTAGCGCTTGAGCATTTTCTTGGCGAAATAACTGATTTCTGGCACGTTTTTCTTGGAATAATCCTGCTTTGCATAGTTTTGTTCGGACGTGGCGGTCTTATCGGTCTTATCACCGGCAAGGAGGGCGCGCATGTATAGGCCGATACTCGCGACCCATGGTCTTACCAAAAGTTTTGGAGCGCTGAATGCAACACGAGATGTGTCAGTAGATCTTAATAGCAAAGAAATCCATGCGATCATTGGGCCGAACGGCGCAGGGAAATCAACGCTCATCAAACAGATTTGCGGTGAAATGCAACCGGATAGCGGACGCGTAACGCTCGACGGACAAGATGTTTCGAAATTGTCCACATTTGCGCGTGCCCGAGCTGGCCTCGGCCGAACATTTCAGGTGTCTGATCTTTGCATGGAAGACACCGTAATGGAAAATGTTGTGTTAGGGAGTTTGGGTGCCGAAGGCGCTGTATGGCGTTTTTGGAAAAGCGCTTTGAAAACAAGGGATCTGTGCGAACGGGCAGAGCGAGCTTTAGAGCGCGTTGGATTGATCGAAGAGCGTTACACGCGTTGTGCCAATCTCAGCCATGGACAGCGTCGCCAATTGGAAGTCGCCGTTGCGCTTACACTTTCGCCCCGCGCATTCATTATGGATGAACCAATGGCCGGGTTAGGCGTAGAGGGTTCAAAGCAAATGACAAGTTTCCTTGATGGGCTACGGAAAGAAGCTCCTATTTTGTTGGTGGAACACGACATGGATGCTGTCTTTGCGCTGGCAGACAGGATCAGCGTAATGGTCTACGGCAAAGTCATCGCAACCGGGACACCAAACGAAATAAGAAACAGAAAGGAAGTGCGGGAAGCCTATCTGGGGGATGCTGTATGAGTTTTCTGACGGTCCGGGACCTCACGGCTTCATACGGAGTCAGCCAAGCCTTGTTCGGCGTTGATTTGACCGTAGCAAAAGGCGAAGTTACCGCGTTGCTGGGACGGAACGGAATGGGAAAGTCGACCACCGTAAAGTCAATTTGCCAAATGATCCGCTCAAAAGGCACTATCACTTTGGATGGGTTAAACCTGCAGAATCTTCCCAGCTACAAGGTGTCCCGCGAGGGAGTCGGCCTTGTTCCTGAGGGAAGACGCTGCTTTTCCGATCTGACGGTGCGTGAAAACCTGATAGCGACAGCTCGTCCCGGAGAATGGGATCTTAACGAAGTAACCAAACTGTTCCCAAGGTTAGACGAACGAAAAGGCCAGCGAGCGGGATCGCTTTCCGGGGGCGAACAACAAATGCTTGCCATTGGCCGAGCATTGATGACAAACCCCCGCCTGCTGATTTTGGATGAGGCGACAGAAGGTCTGGCGCCAATTATCAGGCAAGAGATCTGGGCCGCCATTCGGCAACTAAAACAGGAAACCAGCGTCGCAATTTTGTTAATCGACAAGTCGCTAAAAGAACTTTCCGCCATTTCGGAAAGAGCAATAATACTCGAACGCGGTAGAACAGTTTGGTCCGGCAAAATGACTAGTTTGACACATGAGATTACCGAAAAATACATAGGTATCTGAAGCTCAAATTAGGTTGTCGGCCGGATTTACTCGGCTTTGGAGCAATGGCTTAAGTTGCTCCAAATTCGACAATTTGGGCCGCTGCAAAAAACTCCTTTTCCTTGTATGCTTCAAAGCGATACTCAAGGAACTGGCATGAGCAAAAAAGATCACTGGGACAGAATATATGGCGAGAAGGTCGAAGCAGACCTGAGCTGGCATCAGGATGATCCGACTGTTTCGCTGGAATTGATGTTGCAAGCAGGTCTGACATCAAAGTCTTCAGTCGTCGACATCGGCGCGGGAACATCACGTGTCGTGGATCGTCTTCTTGAGCTTGGGCTTTGCGATATCTCGGTTCTTGACCTTTCCGATTGCGCAATCAAGTCGGCGCGTCGCCGGCTAGGCGACCGTGGTAAGAAAGTTAATTGGATTGTGGCTGATGTAACGACGTGGAAGACCACACGGGTCTTTGACATCTGGCATGATCGCGCAGTGTTCCACTTCCTTGTCAATCCAGCGGACAGGGCTGCTTACGTAGATCAGCTCTCCAACAGTTTGGCTCTGGATGGGCATGCCGTAATAGCGACTTTCGCGCCTGACGGACCAACAAAGTGCAGCGGACTCGATGTCGTAAGATATAGCCCCGAAAGCCTGAACGAAGTTTTGGGTGAAAGATTCACACTAGTTACACATCGTTTTCATCTCCACCTTACGCCCTGGGATCTAGAACAATCGTTTCAATACAGCCTTTTTCAAAAAACACTATGAGCCGAGGATAAAGCCTCTAAACAGAAGCTCACCAAGTCTTGAATGATTGGTTTCTTTCAAACTGACCGGGTTTGGTTGAGAGCAATTTTTGGAAGACAAGCGCACCGCATGGCCCGAAAGCTGCCGTAATCTGACCTTATTCAGGCATCACAATAAATGACGGTATATTTCAATTCGCGATGACCCGAGGCCCCCGAAGTAGAAAGGATTTCTACCGTGTTGAACTTTCTAAAAATAAGTGTGTCCGCGCTTGCTCTGTCTGCTTTCGTGACCGTCCCTGTCGCAACGGTTTTGACTGCCGATTACGCCTACGCGAAAAATGGTAACGGCAACAGCGGAGGCAAAGGTGGAAATGGCGGAAACAACAACGGTGGGAAAGGCGACAACGCCGGGAAATCAGGTGCAAACAAAGGCTGGGGTTCAGACAAAAAGCTGAATGGAAAAAATACGAAATCGGCGAGCAGAGGCGGTAAGCCCAAAAAAGAAGGCAGAATTGGGCGTGCTGTCAAAGAAGATTTTCAAACTTTGGGCCGCAACCTGCAAAAAAACGGCATCAAGGGTCTTTTCAAAGGTAGCAAATCGCAGGTTACCGCAACTCGTACAAAAAGCACCTCTGTCAAACAGTCTGTGAAACCGCCAAGCAGAAAAGCAAGTCTTGTCGACGATTTCACACTTCACCCAAGCAACCTCGGCAAACTTAATGGCGCAATCAACTCCAGCATAAATGCAAAGCTCGCGCATATTGCGAACGATCAATATGCGAAAGGTAAAGGGCCCGTAAGCCTTGCAGCAGCCCTTGCTGTGGCAGACGCCAATTTCAATCACCTCATGGGTGAAGAAAACTCTTTGAGCGCTGAAGACGTTAAGGACATTGCCGCGGCATTTGATCTTTTGGATGCGCCCCCAATGACTCTGGAAGAAGCAGAGGATATTTTGGCCGATCCTGAATTGACGGAGTCAGCAGAATGGGCGACCGCGCAATCTGTTAAAGAAGCCTATGACCTCACTACAGATGACGAAGGGAACACGATTGATCGTCCGACAGAGGAGCAATTGGCAGCTGCCGAGGCAGTGCACGAAACAGAAGCAAACCTTTTAGATCATTATAAAGGCGATTTCTCTGACGACGACTTGGTCGCAGCGGAACAGCAAGACCACGTCCTTGACGCCGTACGAACCTCCAATCCTGACGACGAGGCGGTTAAAGCAGCGCTCGACAACTCGGCAGAGGATCAAGAGTATTCCGTCGACGACGAAGCAGATGACGACGACAGTGAAGTCAGTGACTCATCGGACGACGAGGTTCCCAACCTCGACGAGGAAATCAAAAAAGAACTCGCGAGTAGCGACTAAGCCTAGGTTGAGAGAGTCGGCGACTACGATTTTAGCGCAGTTTCCAGCAAAACTGGATTAATTCTGTTCGATCGTGGCCGTCGGAAGACCTTGCTCGACCCAATCGGGAAAGCCACCCGAATAATATCGCGCGTCCCGGAACCCCCAAAGTTGCGCCTTGACTGCTGCATATGCTGAATATGGGCAATGTGGCCCATGACAGCTGAATACCAGTGTGTCATCAAGGTTTGCGATTTCCAGCAGGGCTTCTCGTGACAGCTCGACCATAAGAGAGTAATTGACAGAATTGGGTATGTGCCCCGCATTAAAATCCAGCAATGCGCGCACATCTACAAACTGTGCCTCACCTTTTTTCCAAAGTGCGTGTGCTTCTTCTGTATTAATCCGTGGGATACTCTCAGGGTAATATAAGCCTTCGTCCCGTTTGATCAGGTCAGCAACTTCATCGTAATCAAGATCACTTCCAGCACTGGCCGGCACGCCCGCCTTCACAACGCCATCATATAGGTGTCGGCGATAATCCGGATCATATCCGTACATATCACCATACCACCAGATAAGACTTTCTTCGGCAGTAAAGGGATCATAATACGACGGAACTGCAAGTGCGTCGTACTGTTCAATCAGCTCGGGCACATCGTCAAGTTGACCAAGGTGGCCAAGTGCGGATGTCAAAGTCGTTATATCTGCTACGATATCAGAGTTGCGCTTGAGCACCCTGCGCATCGTACTCACAGCGTCTTGGTAATTCTTTTGATGAAGCTGAGAAACGCCCAATTCGCGCAAATAGCGCGTTGGTTCAAGCGGGTCATAACGTAACGCATACCTGACCGCAGCTTCCGCCTCGTGCGCGCGTCCTGTCGCGTTCAGAACCTTGGCTTTTACGAGGTGTATGTCTGGGTCATTAGGCGATAAAGCGAGCGCCTTGTCAATTTCATTGTACGCCTCGGCGTGGCGACCCTGTTCTACAAGTATTTCAGCTTGAACCGAATATGCCAGAGCTGAAGGCGCCTCCATCGCCTTTTCCAGGCTTCTTTCCACCTCTTTCCACGACCGTTCAAATCCACCACCCATCGCAAGAAACCATACACTTTGCACAATTCGCCAATGTGCGGCAGCCAAGGCCGCATAAGCCCTGTGATAATCCGGGTCGATTGCGATTGCGTCTTCAAACTTGGAGATAGCAATCAAAGTGTCATCCGAGTTGCCGCTGCGCAAGAGTTCGAGGCCGTACAATACCGCGTCATAAGCTTCAGGATGTTCGGTTTCTGTCGCGCCAAGCCCTTGCCTTTCTTTAGCCGTTAGTTGAACCGCAAGAGCGGACGTTATTTCCTGCAAAACTTGATCTTGAAGTTCAAAGACCTGCTGAACGCTACTATCATAGCGGTCGGCCCAAATGTGGTGACCGCTTAGAGCGTCTATCAACTGAGCATTCACGCGAACCTGATCACCTGCCCGACGCAGACTTCCTTCGAGGATGTATTGCACACCCAGTTCTTCGGCGACCTCCTGAGATTTGACGGCTCTGTCTTTGTATGTCCAGCTGGAGTTTCGTGAAATCACGAATATGCCCGACAACTTGCTTAAATCCGTAATTAGATCTTCGGTGATGCCATCAGCAAAGAAGGCATGTTCAGGATTGTCGCTAAAATCCTCGAATGGTAGAACAACGAGTGATGGCTTGTCGGGCAAAGGATGGGACATTTGATCTACCGAGGCAGGAGCAAACTCGGGTTCCCATGGTCGCCAAATCAATAATGCCGCCAACAGAACAATCGCCGCTACCGATATCCCGGCTTTAAACGGAAACGTTCTGGCGCTGGAAACCATAGGCTGCCCACCCGGAACTACTCGATAGACCCTGACGGGGGTTGAGATGTTTTTTACTCTCTTTTCGCCCAGATCCTCATAACCAACTTCCACGTTTGCTTTCAGGTGATCATAGGCAGTGCCAGACACGACCACACCACCCGCAGGCGCAAGTTCTTCCAGTCGTGCGGCGATGTTAACTCCATCCCCGTAAATATCGCCTTCGTCAAAGATCACGTCGCCGAGGTTGACCGCAACCCGATATCGGATCTTTCGATCATCGGAGACATCTTCCTCGCGTGCTTCCATAGCTTCCTGGATAGAAACCGCACAATGCACCGCTTCCACTACACTAGGGAATTCGGCGATCATCCCATCGCCTGTCAGTTTGATTATATGGCCGTGGTGTGCGTCAATTTTGGGATCGATTAGTTCAATCCGGTGTCGCTTTTGCCGTTCAAGCGTACCAGTCTCGTCGGCCTCCATTAGGCGCGAATAACCAACCATATCGGCGGCGAGAATAGCTGCAATCCTTCGCTCCATGTCGCACCTCCGGTATGGAGAATAACAGAATTTTTTGCAAAACTCGACTGTACCCTCTCGAAATTAGTCACAGCCGAATGTATCAAACTACGGGCGAAGTGATGGTTCGACAAAAAACACCCTAACTAATCAAGATACGCAAGCGTTGGCCCAGTTACCCACCTTGGTTAGCAATAACTCTCTTGTTTATCGGCAAGGGTAGTTCACAGCTTGGGTTGTGTAACAGCCGAAAGCCGCCCAAACGATCCAAAACTAAAGTGTTTTTTTAATATTTATTTGGGCCTTCGCAAAATTTGCACAACATCTTTTTCGAGGACAAAACGCTATGCCTTTCATTGTTTCGAAATATCCCCGTTGAGATAATTGAGGAGCCTGTCAGTTGCTGATTTTGAAAGCTCGTCGCAAGCTTAACCAACTCCATAGCCTTGAAACCGGCGGAGCGTCTCTTCAATTTCTTTCTGGTCTAAAATAATCGGGTCGCCTGCCTGAAGCGCTTGCCAATACTGCCGTGCAAGTGTTTCAAGTTCGACGGCTCGCCACATCGCTTTTTCCAAATCGGCCCCAGCCGCAATCATGCCGTGGTTGGCCAATAGACAAGCACTCCGCCCTTCCATTGCAGACAGGGCCATCACAGCAAGTTCCTCGGTGCCATAGGCGCTGTATCCAGAGCATTTCACGTCATCGCCTCCAAACGCAGCCACCATGTAGTGACACGCGGGAATGCGTTTGCGCAGGATCGCAAGGGTGGTGCAATAGGGTGGATGGGCGTGCACTATGGCGCTGAATTCAGGACGGTTTTTCAGTATCTTCCAATGAAACCGCCATTCTGAGGATGGCGGTGCGCTACCCTCCCATGCGCCTGTCATCTCTTTGGAAAGATCGATTTTAGCGATCATGTCGGGCGTTGTTCGTTCGTATGGGACAGAAGTAGGAGTAATCAGCATTGAGTGGCCCACGCGCACCGAAATATTCCCTGACGTGCCCTGATTCAGTCCGCTGGAATTCATTTGCAAGCAAGCGTCGATGATTTCTTGCCGTATGTTGTGCTCGGTCATTGGCGAACCCCGTTCTTTTGATTTTTCTTTGCTTTCTCAACCCAGACTTCCCGGTAGTCATCCAGCCCCCTAAGTTTCGCCGCAGCGATTTCCTTCAGCTTCAACCTGGGTGCGCGATCCTGTAACACAAGACTGGCTGCTCCGTGTGCGCTGCCAGCGGTCCCTTGGATTGAGAAAACTTCCCGATCTGGCAAAAGGCGAGCGAGTAATGCCATGAATGTTTTGCTTTCCGCGAACACTCCATCGACCAGGACAAGTTTCGTCGATCCGAGGCCCTCGAGAAGCTGGGTCGTCATAAGCGCGACGTATAGTGTGGCCAAGCTGACCAAGCCCTCTTCGGTTTCAGGTTGAGGGCCAATGATTACTCCACGCCCTCCCGTCCCCGGAATTGGGCCACCACTGTCCGTGAATGAGGGTAAAGCCATAGTGCCGCCGTCTATCAGGTCTTGGACCGCTGCTAAGCTCGGCTGCGCATCGCCGGAAACTTTGGCGATCATTGAAAATTCCTCGCCCCCCATAAACCGTGCGCTGGCGATGGGTCGTCCGTCGGGACGGACGTTAGCAACCTGGTCGCGAAGCGGGTCAAGGGAAGTCAATTTCGCCTCAGTGTCAAAGCCAATGATCCACGTCCCAGTGGAAAGCAGCACCACAGGTTCCAGCTGCGCAACTTGCAGAAAACTGGCGCTGCTGTCGTGAATACCGCAAAACACGATCCCTTCGCCTTTTAGATCGATACCACGCAGTGGCCCAAGTGCGTCGCCTGCCGATCGCAATGGTTCAATCAGAGTGGACCAGCCGCGATTTCTAGCAAGACTACTGAAACTGCGGTCACGAGGTGCCCAAAGATGTGTTTGAGCACCGAGCGAACTAATGTCGCTGCTTCGCTCGCCGCACAGGCGAAAAGCAATGTATTGTGGGTAAGGCATAATCGTACGCACGCGTGCGAAATCTGCCGGAAACTCATGTTCCTGCCAAAAAAGCTGGCGTGCCACCGTGAGTGCGCCAGGATTTGTTGGAGCAAAGACTTCCGAAAACGGCGGCTCGATTTCTTTGTAGGCAACTGCAACATGATCGGGGACTGGGGAAAGGTAGCTCATCACAGGTAAGGCCAATTCCCCCTTGCCATCCAAAAGGGCAACAGCGGAACCGTGGGTGCATGGCACAATCGCGTCAACCGGCACATTCTGGTCAAACGTTTGGATCGATTGCAGCGCAAAATTAATAACACTTTCCGCGTCTAAACTAAGGTAAGGTGGCGCGGGAATGCGCAAGGAAGTTGTACTGCATTTATCTATTATCTGAAATTCAGAGCTAAATTGGACAACGTCGACGTTGGTTGCGCCGACATCCAATACGACGACGGATCGTGGAACCCTTGAACGACCAGCACTCGTCGTCATCATCGACATCCAATTAGATTATTGGATTTGCAGCCAACAGCGCATCCACTTCATCCCGCGTCGGCATGGATGGGGCAGTCCCGGCACGGGTAACCGATATCCCCGCGACGGCGCATCCAAAGCGCGCTGCGCTGACCGGGTCCTTTCCTTCGGCCAATGCCGCAGCAAATCCTCCGTTGAAGGCATCGCCTGCACCGGTAGTTTCCAAAACGGGACCTGTGACCATCGCTGGTATATGGGTGCAGTTTTCGCGGTCTTTGAAGAGAACGCCTTGTTCTCCAAGTGTGACCAAA
This sequence comes from Ruegeria sp. BHSA163, assembly GCF_059613365.1. NCBI lineage: Bacteria > Pseudomonadati > Pseudomonadota > Alphaproteobacteria > Rhodobacterales > Roseobacteraceae > Ruegeria > Ruegeria sp. BHSA163. The sequence continues at coordinate 21,136 of NZ_JBXWSJ010000032.1, read as the reverse complement.
GCCGCGCCGACACCTTTGGATAGCATTACGTCCGCAGCATTCTCGGCATCCGAGATGGAGTGTACAGCGACGCCGGTGATACCTTCTGCTTCGGACTCATTGGGTGTCACAAAATCGCAAAGCGCCAGCATAGTGGCGGGGATCTCAGCGGCAGGTGCAGGATTCAGAATGGTTTTGGCCCCAGCCGCTCGTGCAATGCTCAAACCACGTTCCGCCGCTGCCATGGGCTGTTCCAGCTGAGTAACGAATACCGCGGCACTTTCGATAAGATCACGTCGGGCTTCTACGTCTGTGACCGAGATATCGCCAGCTGCGCCGGGACATATGATAATCGCGTTGTCGCCCGAGGCTTCTTCAATAAAGATGTATGCTGCGCCAGTGAAACTGTCTGGGTCTTGGGTAACCGCGGCTGTAACGCCAGCCTCTGCCCAAGTTTTCAGGGCCATATCAGCAAAATCGTCCTGACCCAGCCGCGAAATAAAATGAACTTCGCCACCCGCGCGGGCCGCTGCGACCGCTTGGTTCGAACCTTTTCCACCGGGGCCAAGTGCAAACTTGTTTCCCAGGATCGTTTCGCCCATGCGAGGGGCGCGCTCTGCGCGATAAGCGGTGTCAGCAACAAAAACGCCTAGAATCGCAATTTTTCCCGCCATTTTTCCCCTCAACTTTCTGGCGGAATTACGCCTTTACGCAGCATGAAACATCCATAGAATCGACGTTCGCCCGTTTGGATCACTGCATAACTTTCGCGGGCAAGATCATAGAAATCAAAGCGTTCAATGCCCACCATTGGGCGGTGGGCCCCTTCCGCCGCGTCGATTTTTTCCTGAACTTCCTGTTGAACTGGCGGCACGGTGTTGGGCTCACCGACCACCTCCATACGACCGGCAAAATCATCAACGAATGTGTCTAGCGGATAGACCGAGAGAACCGCCTCAATTGACTCGGCGGCAGTGAGGTTTTCCATACGCAACAGCTCACCGTAAACAGTTGCGCGGCTTATAGACTCGGAGGGGAAATTGGTGTCTGCAACAATCAGCATATCCCCATGCCCCATGGCGCGTAAGACGTACAAAACATCGGCGTTTAGCCTTGGGTCAATCCCTTTGAGCACTTGTCTATCCTCCTTGGGTCTTTCAGTTGATGCGCTGCCCCGTATCGCTTTCGAATAAGTGAATTTTCGATGGGTCGGCGGAAATTGAAACACTCTGCCCCGGAGAAAACGCCTGTCGTTCGCGCACGATGGAAACATAGTCGCGTCCATCAGACCGGATAACCAAATGTGTTTCGGACCCGGTCGGTTCGACCACCATGATTTCGCCCTGTACGCCGTCACCGGAAAGGGTTGTGTCCTCGGGCCTAATACCCAATGTGATTTTTTGCCCATCAACCAACCCGTCCGGCTCGTGTATCGGCAGGCCTGCTCCTAGAACGTTCGCAACTGCGGCTGATCCATTTTTTGACACGACGGCATCTAAAAAGTTCATCGATGGCGCACCGATGAATCCCGCAACAAAAGTATTTGCCGGGCGGTCATAAAGTTCCAAAGGCGCGCCAATTTGTTCGATATTTCCTGAATTCATCACGACGATCTGGTCGGCCATCGTCATGGCTTCGATCTGGTCATGGGTGACATAAATAGTAGTCGTGGCAAGGCGTTGATGCAGCTCACGAATTTCCGCCCGCATTTGAATTCTGAGCTTCGCGTCAAGGTTCGATAACGGCTCGTCGAACAAGAAAACTTGCGGATCGCGCACAATGGCACGGCCCATAGCTACGCGTTGCCTTTGGCCGCCCGAAAGCGCCCTAGGGTATCGCCCAAGATACTCTGTCAGCCCTAATACTTCAGCCGCGCGTGATACCCGGTCCTCGATCACAGAGCTTTCCATTTTTCGCATCCGAAGCGGAAATGCCATGTTCGCCGCGACAGTTTTGTGCGGGTAAAGCGCGTAATTCTGAAACACCATTGCGATGTCGCGCTCGGCCGGTGGCAAGTTGTTGACTAAACGGTCATTGATCGCGATTTCGCCTTCACTGATACTCTCCAGTCCGGCAATCATTCTCAGCAGTGTGGACTTTCCGCAACCGGATGGTCCAACCAGCACCACGAACTGCCCATCTTTGATGTCCAAATCCAGCCCGTGCAGGACTTCTGTTGATCCAAACGACTTTCTCAATCTGCGTACTTTGACGTCTGCCATTTCACCCTATCCATGCGGCAACCCCTAAACGATTAACCGCTCGTTTCCGGGGTGTCTACTTTTAACCAATTGGTAAACTTGACAGCTTGCAGATTGGCTGAGATTGTTTTTCGATCTGCCAGGCTGTTAGAAAAATCAATTTGCAAGTGTCATCAGCTTAGGCATTTGAACTTAGGAGGATCGTCGAGAAATCTGGGGGGCCACCCTCGCATTGAAAGGGAGGAACACGTGAAAGTCGAACATTACAACGCAATTGTGCGCGCTCAGATGAGCCGCCGCAGAATGCTGAAAGGGGCCGCCAGCGTTAGCGCTCTGGCCGCTGTAGGGGGCACAGTGCCAGTTGCGGCGCTTGCCGATGGTCATGCTGACCTAAGAGCCGAAATCTTGAAAATTCCTGGTGTCGGCCAGGGTTCGCCCACGGATGCCGATTGGCAGAAGGTCGGTGAAATGACGCTTGGGCCAACAAAGGAACGCGTAGCCGAGGGCGAGTTTGAAGGTGTTGAACTTACCTTTATGGGGCTCAACAACCAGAACCTTCACAACTTCCTTTTCCGAGGATTCCTGAAACCGTGGGAGGCCTACACGGGTGCTAAGATCAACTGGGTTGACCTTGCGCAGGCCGACTATAACCCGCGTCTTCAGCAAGCGATTGCGACTGGTACAGTCGATTTCGACATCATCGAAATGGGCGCACCATTTGAAGGTGATACAGCCGGCAAGGGTCTTTTGGATGAAATGCCGGACTGGGTCGGTGAGCAGATCGAGGAAGACGATCTTGTGGGTTACTTAAAGCCACCGGTTGGTACATGGGACGGTAAAAAATACCGCATCACAATTGACGGCGACTGCCACACCTTTGCCTATAGAACCGATTATTTCGGTGAAGGCGCCATCGGCGGAGCCGAAGTGCCGCGCACCTGGCAGCAAGTCAATGCCGTTTCAAAGGACCTGATCGGAAAAGAGGATCCGCTAACTGGCCTTCCCGCACATGGATATCTTGATCCGCTCAAAGGTTGGGGCGGCTTTGGATTCTATTTCCTTGAAAACCGCGCTGCAGCTTACGCCAAACATCCCGGCGATCCGGCTTGGCTCTTTGATCCTGACACGATGAAACCTCGGGTAAACAACCCTGCATGGGTTCAGGCAATTCAGGATGTGCTGGATCTGATCGAAGCTGGCGCTTACCCGGCAGACCAAATCAACGCCGACCCCGGCACGACAGGTTTCCAACAATTCCTTGCTGGTTCCGGTTCGATGTTGATGTGGTGGGGTGACATTGGCTCTAACGCCAGAACGTCAGACACGTCCGTAGTTGGCGACGTTGTAGGATTTGGTATCAATCCTGGCTCGGACCGCGTTTACAATAGTCAGACCGGAGAATGGGAAGATAACTACAACGAAGCACCCAACATGGCTTACCTTGGTTGGGGAGTATACGTGACCAAACGCGTATCGGGCGACGAGAAGAAGCGCAAAGCAGCCTGGAGCGCCGCAGCGCACTTGGGCGGCAAAGACATTTCGCTTTGGATGTCGGCCTATCCGTCAGGCTTCCAGCCCTATCGGAACTCTCATTTCCAGTTCGATGAATGGGAGGCCGCAGGTTATGATCGCGCGTTCGTCGAGGATTATCTCGGGTCCAACGCCGACAGTTACAACCACCCGAACGCGGCAATCGAACCCCGCATCCCTGGCATTTTCCAGTACTATTCTGTTGCCGAGGACGAACTTGCGAAGGGGTACGCCGGCCAGTACGGATCGGCTCAGGAGACCGCTGACGCGATCGCGGCAGCCTGGGAAAAGATCACTGACCAGATCGGCCGAGAAAGCCAGATTGCGCTCTACAAAGCGTCACTTGGTATGTAAAAATCTTCGGGCCGGCAAATCAATTGTCGGCCCGTACACGACAAAGCAAGGCAGAACAAATCGGAAATGAGCTCTGAAGGCGATCTTTTACATGTCGTAACGGCAGACGAAATTTCCGACCGGCGCAGGCGGTTTGGCAAGACTATTGTCTGGGGTTCTGCTGGCCTGATGTTCCTTGTCGCCTTCCTTCAAACAGCGGATCAGAATGGCTGGATAGACATCGGTTTTCAAAACTGGCGTCCGACACTCTATGCCTATGTCCTTTGGGGCATTTGTCTGTGTGCAGGACAGGTCATCGCGCGCGGGGAACATGGAAAGCGATCACTCTTTGTTTTGCCTGCCACGCTTTTTGTCGTCTCCATGGTCGTTTTTCCACTGCTATTCGGCTTGGTGATCGCGTTTTCGGATTGGAACCTTTCCAGCCCGGATGGACGTCAATTTAATGGCTGGGATAACGCCCGCCAAATGTGGAGCGACCCGTTTTACTGGAACGCTCTGAAAAATATGGTCTATTACACGCTGGCGATCATCGTGGAATACGGGATTGCTTTTGGCTTGGCCATCTTGCTAAACGCGGAAATTCGCGCACGAAAATTCTTCAGGGTCGCGTTTCTTTTGCCGTTGATGCTGTCACCTGTGGCCGTCAGTTGGATGATCGGCAAGTCGATGCTCGAAAATCGTTTTGGCCCAATTTCCCGGATGCTTCGGGAACTGGGTGTTGATAACCCTTCATTCTTTTCGTCGCCCGAGGTGGCACGTCTGATGATCATGCTAATGGACGCCTGGACCTATATACCGTTCATGATGATCATGATACTGGCCGGTCTTCAGGCGATCCCGCGTGAATTGAATGAAGCGGCTGAGGTCGACGGCGCCAGCGCCTGGCGGCGGTTCTGGGAGGTCACGTTCCCGTTGATGCTGCCGGTCAGCATCACGGCTATTCTGATCCGGATTATTTTCAAACTAAAGCTTGCTGATATCATCATCAACGTCACTTCTGGTGGCCCGGGCGGAGCGACAGACAGCGTAACATCTTTCATTTTTCGAGAATATCGCGACCGCTCCAATGTGGGCTACGGCACGTTGCTGGCAATTTTCTATTTGATCCTGATCGTCATCGCGATGACCATCCTGATGAAAGCGGCTGAACGCTGGATGCGCCCAAGGTATTGACGATGAGCAGCCAGATTTTTCATGACAGTGATACCGACCGCGCCTACCGAGCGCGACGCATTTCGGGCCGCCTCATTATCTACGGCATCCTTATCCTGTGGGCCATTATTGCGATCTTCCCAATTTTCTGGACCATCACAACCAGTTTCAAAACCGCGCCGGATGTGATGAAGGGCAATGTGGTACCGTGGTGGGACTTTACACCCAAATGGCTTGGTTGGCGGTCACTGGGGCTTTCCCCGGACACGATCGGGAACGAAAGCACGGTGCGCGAGGAATTTTTGAAGAGGTTCTGGAATTCAACGGTTGTGGCTTTGTCAGCTTCAACCTTAGCCGTCGCGCTTGGCAGCATGGCAGCCTATGGGCTCAGCCGGTTCAACTATCGCTTTGGCTTTATGCGCAACTCTGACATTTCATTCTTTTTTCTTAGCCAGTTGATATTACCACCAGTGGTCTTAGCGCTGCCCTTTCTGGTTTTGTACAAGTCCCTAGCGATGCTTGATACGCGTATCGGGCTGATACTGCTTTACACGTTGACCGTGCTCCCGATTGTAATTTGGATCATGCGCGACCAGTTCGGGTCAATCCCGACAGAACTGGAAGAAGCGGCCCTAGTTGACGGGCTTTCGATTTGGGGGGCGTTTCTGACAATCATTCTGCCCATTGCCGCGCCGGGTATGGTCGCATCGTTTATTTTGTCTTTGGTTCTAACCTGGAACGAATACTTCTTTGCCGCGCTGTTAACTTCCAGTCATGCAAAAACCTTGCCGGTCATGGTGGCCAGTCAAACTGGATCGCAAGGTATTTCCTGGTGGTCCATGGCTGCCTTGAGTTTTGCTGCGATCCTTCCTTTGATCGTGATCGGCATCGCGCTGGAACGTTTCATAATCAAAGGCATGGCGGCAGGGGCGGTCAAGTAGCGTCGCGAACGAGCAACTCCTTCAAACGATCCAATATGAGACCGACACCCATTTCGCCAAGTTCAGCCGATGCATCTTTTGCGCTTTCAGTGTACCAACCTGAATTATCACCAAACCGGTCGCGGTCGACGACTTCAGGAGCAAGCGCCATCATTAGTGACGTTTCCCCTATCCCGGCGTGGTCAAAAGGATATTTTTGGGTAATTTTCTCATCCATCAAAGGATGAACGCAAATCCAATTGAAAGGGTCGATGCCTTCGTCGTGCTGAGTATAGTAATCGCGCATTCTGTCGCTACCCCACCAACCCTCACCATACTGAGTTTCCAAGAACCTGAAAATTGCCTGCCGCCCTGCTAGTTTGAACGCCAGATCGGTTGGCATTCCAGCGGTAAAGTTCTCGGTCTGGTGGTGAATGAACCCGTGAATGTTGCGAAAACCAACACGCAAAAGGCTGAAAAAAATCTCTTCGGCAATCGGCAAAATTTTGTCGGCGCCAACGTGTACTGATCCGGCTCCTTCGGGCCGTTCAACCGCGTAGCTGGCCGCGCCGTAGGCAAATTGCGGCAAGATCACAATGTCCAATTCTTGCTCTAACCGATCCAAAATCCGGGTTACAGCAAGCATGTCCATGCCCACAGCCATGTGTTCACCGTGATATTCAAGAACACCCAAAGGCAACAAGACTGGAAGGTTGCGTTCAATGGCATCTCGGATTTGGTGTGGAAGCATTAGTTCAAATCGCATCCGCTCACTCCAGATTGGTATGTCGGGCCCGAATGTCGGTCGAATCCGCTTGGGTAAGGTCGCAAAGACGCAGCACCATGATTTCGAAGAGCAAAAACAGTGCCCCTTCATAAACCGAACCCATAGGCAAAAGTGATTTATCCGAGCCTTGGTCGCTGGCCATGGTTTGAGCACGAATTGCAACGGTGCAATCTGACTTGGAGGCAATCTTGGTATCTGGTTCTGCGGTGAACAACACCACCTTGGTTCCGGCGGAACGGGCGATATCTGTCAGAGCGTTGACGGTCGCTAGCCGGCCGGGTCCGTCAGAGACCAAGAATAAGTCGCCTACGCCGACCGGGGGTGTCGTCATACTGCCCTGCACTGAAACGTCAAATCCCAGGTGGAACAGACGCATTGCGAATCCTTTCATCTGCAACCCCTCGCGCCCGCAACCGTACAGTACGACTCTGCGGGCCTCGCAGATCATGCGACACGCGGTTTCAATTGCGTCATGGTCGATCTCACGAGCAACACTCGCAAGTTCTGAGATCGCTCTATCGAACGCCTCCGTCATGCTCTCCCAAGCGCTGACGCGATGTGGCGCGTTGATTGGTAGAGATCTTTGAACAGCAGATACTGTCTTTCATAAACTGCATGCTTTTGCGGCTGAACCAGCCGATCAATTGGGTTCCAACGATCAATATCCTTTGGTCGCGCCATTCCCACAGCGCAAGCAGCCAAAAAAGCGTCACCGAACGAGGCACCAATAGTTTTTTCGCAAACGACTTGAGGAACTTGCGCTATGTCAGAGGTGGCTTGCAACCAGATCTCGTTTTTTGTCCCGCCTCCGACAGCCAATACACGTACAGGTGGATGACCAACATCTCGATAAGTTTCAACAACATGGGCCGTACCATTGGCGATGCCTTCCAGGACCGCCCGGTAAAGATCGCCGCGGGTATGCGTCAGGTCCAGACCAAAGAATGTTCCTTTAGCCTTTGGATCATGGATTGGCGTACGTTCGCCTGAAAAATACGGCAGGAACAAAAGCCCGTTTGATCCCGGCGCGGAAGCGGCGGCTTCCTTTGCCAAAATCGGAAAGGCATTCTCGCGGGTTAACTCCTTAGCGAAGTGATCGCGAAACCAATGGGTAAGGGTTCCACTGGTTGCCAGACCAGCCATCGAGGCATGGCTACCCGGAAACAGCCAAGGTGCGTACCATAAACGCGGATCGCGAACCGGAGAATCCGTGACCTGAATGATGAAAATGGTCGAACCATACATCATCATCATGTCACCAGCGGCCTGAGTTCCCACGCTAACTGCCTCTGCCGCTGCATCGATCGTGCCGCAGGTCACCGGCGTTCCAACCGCCAAACCTGTTTCTACAGCGGCTTCTGGCGTCACATGGCCAGCGATCTCGGTAGACCACATCAGTCGCGGCAACATGTTCGGCCCAGCAATTTCTGCTGTTAGTTCGTCCGTCCAGTTCAGCTGGTTCACATCGTAGATTGGGCTGAAGTTTGCGGCAGTATAGTGATCAATTACGTATTCGCCTGTAAGCTTGAACGTCAAATAACTGGTCGACGTAAGGATACGCGCCGTTTGCGCCCAAATCTCAGGTCTGTTCCTCTGCAGCCAAAGAATTTTTGGCCCAACGGATTGGCTGGTCAAAGCGTTGCCGCACACCTTCATTATGCGGTTTTCGCCTATTTGATTGGTTAGTTCCGCGATTTCACGCTCGGACCGGGTATCGACGCCATAGAGCACACCGTTCATTAATGGCTGACCATCTGGATCTACAGGCAACATGCAAGGCCCAATTGCGCTGGTTGCTATGGCTTTGATGTCGTTAGAGGAAACGTTGGAAGCCCCCAAAAGCTCGCGCGTGATAAAAACAAAGTCACCCCACCAATCCTCGTCGGCGCGATGCTCTGCCCAACCGGGCTGAGGGACCAGCATTTCGTGCGGTCGTGCAGCGGTGGCGACAATTTTTCCTTCGCCGTCAACCAAAACTCCTTTGGATTCGAAAGTGCCGATATCTATGCCAAGAGTGTATGCCATCAGGCTTGACCATCGCGGGTCAAAGGAAAGCCCGCATCAATGCGTTGAAGCGCTGCGATCAGAAGTCGCGATAAGGCCTCAAGGTCATTCAGGTCGCAAACCTCAAGGCTGGAATGGGAATAGCGCATTGGAAAACCGACATCGATTGACGCGACCCCCTCCCCTACCAGCTGCACATAGCTTAAGTCAGTTAGCGCCCCAACCTGGGCGCTGCGCTGCAACGGAATAGACTCATTTTCAGCAGTTTCTTCCATCAAACGCACAAGCGAAGGATGTGGAATTACGCCATTCAACGTACCGCGTCCATGGAACGAGTAGAGCGAAATTCCCGGTCCACCGCCAAGCAGCATGTCGCCACGATCCGCCATCTCTGGCGTGTCAGTTGCCAACATCAGATCGACCTGGATGGCCATGTCCGGCTTCAAGCTCTGTGCGGCCACCACTGCACCGCGCAAGTTGAATTCTTCCTGAACCGAAAAAACCAAATGAACCGTCGGACCGTTCTCGAGGGACTTTAGGCGTCGAGCAACTTCCAGCAGAACCGCACACCCAGCACGGTCATCAACACTTGTTCCGGCGATCCTATTTTCCGCCAAAGGCAAGACATTAGGGCGAAATACGCCGGGTGTGCCAATTCGTACACCGGCGGCTTCGACTGCATCCCGGCTACCATGGCCCGTGTCGATCAACACGTCACCGGCCTTTAAAACTTGGTACTTTTCATCCGGCGCCGTCGCATGATGGCTTTTGTTATAAAGTACGCCGTCGACATCCTTTCCCGTCCCTACACAAAGGGTTACAGCTTGGCTGGCCAAGGCGCGTTCTGGAACGCCGCCCAAACGTTCGACGCGGATCAAACCATTGTCTTCGATTTTCCGCACGATGAACCCGAGTTGATCCATATGCGTAAACAGCATCACAGACGGGCAATTCGCTTCACCTTCGAATGTGGTAATCAGATTGCCCATGCGATCGGATCGGCTTTCGACTCCCTCGGCCATCAAAAGATCGGCGATGGCATGACGAACGCGATCCTCGTGGCCACTAAGCCCAGGAATTCTCATCAAGTTGATAAGATCTTTGCGTAGTCGATCAATCATGACCCACGCGCCGCCCTTGCGCGCACCATAAAGTCACTCGCCCTTTGAGGGTCGATGGCATTCCACGTGTTGCCGTCGATCTTCAGCGCTGAACCCACCACACACCCATCTGCAATGGCCATGACATCTGAGACTGTATTGTGTTTGACCCCGGTGTTGGCGAGCACCGGGGTGTCCGGCAGGACAGCTTTCACGGCCTCAAGATCGGTCATTGCGGCCGCTTCGCCAGTGATTTGACCGGACACCAAAACTGCGTCTGGGACAGAACTGAAAACAGCGCTTCTAGCCCGATCAGCCAAGGAACGGCGGTCCAGACTATCGGCAAATTCGGCAGACACGTTGTACAGCATCGCCAGATCTTTACGTCCTAATGCGTTTCGATAGCGCATAGCCGCGCCTGCATCAGGGGTCCACGGCCCCATATCCGAGGCATAGGTGCCGGTAAAAATCTCACGTACAAACGCCGCGCCCGTCCCGGCAGCTAAAGCAATGGAACTGATCGGGTCCCAAAGTACGTTAACGCCAAAGGGAACAGAGATTTCATTCTTCAATTGACCGATGACATACGCCATCGCAGCTGTTGAGGCACGGTCTACTTCAAATTCATATGGTCGATCGTTTTCGTTGCCGAACATAACAGCATCGAACCCAGCTACCTGAAGTGCAGTCAAATCTGCGCGTGCGTCGTCTACCAGCCCATCCAGACCGCGTTCTGCATCGAACAAGGGCGCGCCCGGCAAAGCACCAAGGTGCACCATACCAATTACCGGTTTCGCGACTCCGAAAGCGTTGAGAAATTTGGACAATCCACCCTCCAACTTTTCGTTCCCGCCAGCTTACTCTGGAAAAGGCTTGCCCCCAAGTGGTTTCATTTTAACCTAGACGCCAGGAGGTTTTGGATATGGAATTACGAAAACGTCATTGGGACAGGCATGGAACAGGTGGGTTGACATTTACCGAACTTGGGTTTGGCGCTGCCCCGCTTGGAAACCTCTATCGCGCTATAAGTGATGAAGCAGCGCAAGCAATTCTGAACCTCAGCTGGAATGAGGGTATTCGATACTATGACACCGCGCCACTTTACGGATTTGGTTTGTCTGAAACCCGGCTGAACACACTACTCCGTAGCAAATCCCGAGATGACTTTGTTTTATCCACCAAAGTCGGGCGTTTGCTGGAAGTGACCCATCCAGAAAAACGGGACGGCTTTGGAAAATGGTTCGAGGTGCCAGCGCGTCGCGAAATATATGACTACACTTACGATGGCGTGATGCGTTCTATCGAGTTTTCTTTGGAACGGCTTGGCGTTGATCGCATCGACATCCTCTACGGACACGATTTGGACGTCTTCAATCATGGGTCCCAGGCTGTATTGGATGCCAAATTGCATGAGTTTCTTGAGGGCGGCCACAAGGCCCTGGTTGAACTGAGGGAACAAGGCACGATCAGCGCCTTTGGGTTGGGGGTGAACGAATGGCAGCCCGCCCAATGGATAGTCGAGCATGGTGACCCAGACATCATTTTGCTGGCCGGTCGGTATACCCTTTTGGAACAGGAAGCGTTGAAATCTTTCCTGCCTATGTGCGAACGCCGCGGCGTCGGAATTGTAATTGGCGGCCCTTATAATTCAGGCATACTCGCAACCGGCCCGCGCCCCGGGGCTTTCTACAACTACGATCCGGCGCCTCAGGAAGTTCTTGATCGCGTGGCCAGGATTGAGGCGATATGCTCAACGCACAATGTCCGTATGATCGACGCGGCATTTCAGTTTCCTCTCTGCCACCCGGCAGTTCTTTCAGTTATTCCCGGTGGGCAAACCGTGGGTGAAATGGAGTCCAACCTGCAAGCGGCCAAAGCGGATATTCCTTCCGATTTGTGGCGCGAATTGAAATCGCAAGGTCTGATCGCCGAAGAGGCCCCCATACTCGGGTAAATCATTCCTCCAACGACGATCTATAGCCCTGCGATCCAGTTATCGAGCGCGCTTCGAGTAATGGATTCACGAGCGTTTGGCGGAGTATGAACAAAATGAGCTGCTGCGGCGGACGCAAAAGTTGCGGCCGAAATCAAATTCCAGCGTTTTGCAAGTTCGCTAACCAATACTCCGACAAATGCGTCACCTGCCCCGTGCGCGGAACCGATAGCCTGGATTGGCGGTACAATCTTCTTTAAGGAACCTCTCTCAAAAATCACTGCACCTTCTCGGCCGACCGTTACGACAACAGCTTTCGGTCCAAGCGATGCAAGCGCTGCGGCGGCGTCTTCGGGAGTGGTCTCTGGTTTTCCTGTCATCTGTGCCGCCTCGACCCGGTTTACCACCAAAAGATCGACGGAATCCAAAAGTTCAGTAGAACATTTCCGGGCAGGCGCTGCGTTCAGTACAAGTTTCGTGTCGGGCCGTTTGCTTTTGGCCACGGCCAAATTGATGGTCTCGGGGATTTCGTTTTGCAGCAATATGACGTTGGATGCGCCGGGATCGATATCCAATGGATCGATGGTCTGGTTAACGCCCGAGACAACTACCGCGCCGTATTCGCCGCCTTCTTCAACTATCGCAACACTCATACCAGTTGCACCGGGCACCTGCAGAACCTGAGAATGGTCCACGCGCGAATTTCGGAGCGCTTCAAGAATCTTAGCTCCGAATTCATCCAGTCCGACGCGACCCGCGATAGCGACCTTTGCCCCAACCCTTGCGGCGGCCAAAGCCTGATTTCCGCCTTTGCCCCCGAAACGGTAGGAAACACGCTTGCCCATCAGCGTCTCGTCCAAGGCGGGCAGCCGAGGCGCGTCAACGACCACATCCAGATGCAAAGCGCCCACAATGAAAACGTCGTTCATCACGCTGAATTTCCATAAAGAGCATTGGCAACGATCCGTTGGCTTTGCGTCGCGTCCTGACGTGAAATTGCTGCCGTTAGTTCATTGTTTCCAGCCAGTTCCTTGGCCACAGCTCTAAGGCGTTCGGTTATTGCGATATTGGTGCGGGCCTCTTCAATCGGATCCAGGCCAGAATGATCTGGGAACGTGTCGAAATAGATCACGCCGTCATAACCCATTCTGTCTAACTCACAGAAAAGCTCGACCGTTGCCACGGGATGAACTGTTCCGACCATTAAACCATCGTCGCGTTTAGCATTTCCGTCATTCAGGTGCACACCCATAAGTTGCGCGTGCCGCCCAATTAAATTGGCCGAATGTGCTGGCATTTCATCGGCGTAAAGAACATGCGCGAAATCAAGCGTTACGCCAATATTGGGGCGATCCGCCTCTAAAACACCCAACAACGTTGTGCCGACGTCGGGCATTAGTGCATAGGCGCGGGGTTCGTTGGGCTTGTATTCCAACGCGATATCAATTTCGGGATTATGATCTGCGACCTCTTGTAGCGCAGCGATTGTACTATCCCACATCGCGCGATAGTCGCACTGCATCGCATAGTCAAAGCCGTCCTGACCCATCCAAAGCGTCATAAGCTGACCGCCCATCAGCGCGACTGTATCGATCCCGTTTTTGGTTAAATCAATGGCTGCCTGCCGTACATTCGGGTCCGGGTTCGTAAAGGCACCAAGCGCGAAAGCTGGGTCCGTGTAGTAACGCATCGCGAGACCGTTCAGCGCCATCCCGCTGTCGTTCAGAAGTTCAGAAATCTCCGGCCCATTCAGGTCCTTGAAGTGATCCGGAAAATTTAGATCAGCTGCATTCAGCCCACCCACCTTTCCTGCAGCTTGAATCATCTGCACAATTTCGCAACCGCATGAACCGCCATTCTTTTTGAAAGCGTTCAGACGCGCCGCATACTTCCCGCCCAGACTCATGTGGTCATTCCTTCTTGTTTACTGCAATCCATATACCCGGAGCGCATTTTTTTCGGTGATCGCTGACGTTTCATCTGGCGAAAGATGTGCCAGCAACTGACGTGTCGTCTCAATCCAAACAGGTAGGCCGGAACCTGTGTTAACAACAGGCCAATCGCTGCCCCAGACAATGCGGCTTGGACCAAAGGCACCAAGAATGTGATCGACCCATGGGCGCAGAACGTCGACCCCGTAATCTCCCGGTGCGCAATAAGCCGTGATCCCAGAAAGCTTGACGACCACATGATCCATTTCAGAAATTTTGCTTATTCCTTCAGCCCAGCTTTCGAATGCACTGGCGGCAATATCGGGAACACCGCAATGGTCCAGAACCAGAATTTGATCATCGCAGGCACGCGCGAGCGCCTGCGCAATCGGCAATTGGCGCGCCAAAAAACACATATCGAACGGTAGGCTATCCCTGCCGATCTTGCGGAGGTTTTTGCGAAACGTTTCGGATTGCGATACCTCATCCGACACCACGTGAAGGATGCGGCGATAGCCCACAACGCCTAGATTCCGTCCCTCCTCCAACCAGTCATCAAATCCAGCCTCTTCCTCGGGTCGGCAAGAAGCTATTTGTCCGAGAAGGTTGTTTGTACCGACGCGTTGGCCAACAAATCGTGCCTCAGCTTGATGATCTGCATCATCCACGCCGGTTTCCATGAAGATTGTTCCCACAACACCGGCTCCATCTGTCAGTGCGTCGTAGTCCTCGAAAGTAAAGTTGCCAGCTGATAGCTCGGGGATATCTTTCGTCCAAGCGTAGCCGAAGTCATCGCGATAGATAACATGCTGATGCGTATCGATGAAATTCATCGTGTCCTCTCGCCCGCCAAAACCACATTAGTCAATTTTTGCTTAGTGTCCTAAATTGCTACACCGAATAGAGTTAACTCAAAAGGGTGGCGCGCTATGGAATTGGATCTCAAGCAAAACTGGCCTGCACCGATCAACGCAAAACCTGTGGTTATAGTCGGCGCAGGTGGGATCGTTCGCGACGCGCACCTTCCCGCCTACAAATTGGCCGATATCCCGGTTCGGGGCGTTACTGATCTGGTGCCTGCGCGCTCCAAGTCACTTGCCGACGATTTCAATATACCAGGGACCTATTCAAGCGTTGCCGAAGTCGTTGCACAATGCGGAACAGATGTCGTTTATGACGTTGCGGTTCCGCCTCATGCAATTACTGATATTCTTCCCGTGTTGCCGGATCTTGCCGCTGTATTGATCCAAAAACCTATGGGCAGCGATCAGGCGCACGCCCGAGAAATCAGAGACCTTTGTCGGCAAAAGCGCCTGAAATCTGCAATAAATTTTCAACTCAGGTATTCACCTATGATGCTGGCCGTCAAAGATGCTGTCGAAAACGGTCGTTTGGGCGAGTTGCTGGAGATTGAGGTTCACCTAAACATTTACACTCCTTGGAATATTTTCCCGTTTCTGATCCCGTTGGAGCGGGTCGAGTTTGCCGTACATTCTATCCACTACCTAGACACTGTTCGTGCAATTGCAGGCAATCCAAATGGGGTATTCGCACGGACTATGCCCGATCCGCGAGCCCCGCAATTCGCCCAGACGAGATCTTCCGTGATATTGGATTATGGCGACCGCCTTCGGGGCGTCATGTCGATTAACCACAATCACCAGGGCGGCAGAAAGTTCCAATCCGCATGGATCAGATTTGAAGGAACAAAAGGTGCGATGATGGCGAAACTGGGCGTGCTTTATGATTACCCGAATGGTGAGCCGGACGAGCTCTGGTTTTGCCAAAACGGATCGGATTGGCAGCAGATACCACTCATAGGCAACTGGTTCGTCGAGAGCTTCATGGGACCAATGCGCAATCTGCAAAGGTTTGATTCAGGCGAAGACGAAAAGCTATACACATCAACCGACGATGCCTATGAGACGATGGCTTTGGTCGAAGCTTGTTATTCATCTGCCCAGCTACCTGGCAAAGAATTGATTTTGGACGATTAACGTATTTAATTATCTGGAAATTGGACCTTTGGATCTGAATGTTCCGACAGAATACCGGGTGTCCTTCTAATCAGGTAAAACGACAAAATAGTTCTACTGGACAACATTTGATTGTCCTTGAAGAGCCACCTCGTAAAGTGCTGCGGCCTCCCGCCCAAATCGACAATAATCATCCGGGCCATGAAAAAGTTTGCGATGCCCTCATAAGAGCATCGAGCGCGGGCGAGTGCCTTCTACCGGGAACAGTGAAGGCTGCGATTGTTCGCGAAACCTCTGGCTCTATAAGCGGACGCTGCAACAACCCGGGTAAAGTCACCGAATACTCGGGCATGAATGCGAAACCTATCCCTGCCGCTACCATCGCCTGTACCCAGTCTTCCCGTTCTGAGCGAAAGCGTGCGTACAACTCCACACCCTTTGATTGGCAAACTGACATTACCATTTCGCGCAATTCACAGGCCAATCGGTCAACGTAGTGTTCGCGTGACAGTTCTTGCAGGGTTACTGAATTCAGTTGCCCAAGACGATGTTCAGGCGGAAAAACAACAACATATCGTTCTGCGTATAGTGGATGACTCCTGAATTCTTCCTCCAACTCGTCAGTAAGTGTCATGAAGGCGACATCAATTTCGCCTTCTTCCAATTTTTCTCTTAGATCTGAAGTGCTTGCTTCATTGACCGACAATTCCAATCCGCTATGGCTTTTCTCAAACTGCGCCAGAAACCTGGCTAGGCGAACGTGCCCGATAGTTGAAAGAACACCCAAACGCAGCGGTACCTTTTCAAGAAGTCGAAAATTCTGCGCTAGGGCTTGCGTCGCGGCTGCTTCATCGACGATATGTTGCAGGTGCGGAAGCATTGTTTTTCCAAAATCGCTCACAAGAATTTTTCGACCTTCGCGATGAAACACCTGCGCACCTAGCTCGGTCTCGAGCGATTTTACTCCCTTAGTAAGGGCTGGTTGGCTCACATTGCACTCTGCAGCAGCCTTAGTGAAATTCAGATGCTTTGCAGCCGACAAAACATATCTGATTTGAGACATCTCCATTTTTGGGGCCTCTCTGATTACTGATCACTTAATTCAGTCAGTCCCAGGATACACTATTTTATCCAAACCTGGAGTTATTAACCGATAAAGCATCGATAGTTCCCTCACCAAAGGCATCGTGATCCAATAGCGGTATTGCTTTTCAATCTTCAGAAAGGGAACACGATGTCTGTTTTTATGGTCGAAAGAAACCTTAAGGGTATCAGCATGGACGACTTGGCGGCCGCTCAGAAAGCGGCAATCGCAACGGCCAAGAAGATGACCGATGACGGGGACACTATCAGCTATGTCCGATCCACATTTGCCCCGGACGATGGCCGCTGCATGTGCCTGTTTGATGGCGAAACCGCTGATCAGGTTCGTCGATTAAACGATACAGCAGGACTACCCTATGAAAAGGTCGTGGCAGCAATGGACCTTACTCCCTAATAAAAAGCTTTATCGGAACTCGTTGGGCCTTGAGCATATAGTCTCAGGGCCCATGTCACTTTGGGTTGCGCGCCCAATTCTAATCGACGCGTAGACCTAAAAGCTTGTTATGTAATAATTGCTCGAAGACTTGGCCCTACGCTTTTTTTCCAATGGTACGGAATGAACGTGACCTCATACCCTTTTGTATTTCGTAGATTGAAATTGGCACGTCAGGTTGAGGTTGGGGAATACGGATTGGAATATCTTTTAAGCGAGGCGCAATTGTAGGTTCACCGCACAACATGCGAGTGTTGTAGTCCTCGATCCCGTCCCATCTCGTCATCGAACCCATAATCGGAAACGCGTCCGCGGCCATCATCTCATAGAACAGAATGCGCCGTGCACTTTCGGAGGTGTTCAGCGATGAGCCGTGAACAATCCGGCCGTGGTGGATGGAAATCGATCCGGCTGGTCCTTTAAGCTCGACAGCGTCTGCGGGATTTAGGCCTACGTCTTCCGGTACAAAAGCGCCCGCAAAAACACCTTCGACGTGGTGGTCATAAACAGGTCCCTTGTGGCTGCCTGGATAGACCATTAGGGGGCCATTCTGACTTTCCATATCGTCAATGATCACACCGATCGCGAGAATGTCGTCGTTAGTATGGGGATAAAACGCATAGTCTTGGTGCCACTCTACCGCTGCGCCATAGCCTGCAGACTTCATGTTGAGTTTCGTTGTATGCAACCGCAGGTTCGGGCCGATCAAATCTCTTGCAGGCGCGAGAATAAGGTCCGAATACATCAGGTCGCGCATTATTTCGCTAATTTTATGAGGCAGTTTTATTCGCCTTAGCCGCGGATCTTCGGGTGTATGTGAGTCCTCCAGATCTAGTCTGTCGTTAGACTCTATCATTCCCTTGGCTTCCTCCTCGAAGCGACTGATTTCATTACGTATTTCGATCAGGATGCTTTCCGGCAGGTGATTTTCAAGTAAGAGGTATCCGTTTTCACGATATGAGGCGACTTGCTCGTTAGAAAGTACTTCGGTCATTTCTTCCTCCCACTTTGTCGAAGCGTGGCTTGTACTGTCGACTGTGTCAATTCCATCGGGCTTCATGACAGGGACCACTGGCAATCGGCGGCTAAACACAAGGCCGTAATCACAACTTCTGCCAAATGTGTCCTACTGGCGTTGACGCAAAGCGATGTCGATCCAACGAAATAGGCTGAGGCACGGCGCAATTGTACATTCGGTGATCTAAAACCAACGCTAATACCAACAGTGTGTTAAACATGGTTCGCTGTCACAATATGTCAGCGTCGTACTCTATTCCAAGACTTCCTGAAGCACCTCACCGCTTGCACCGTTAGGACGCGCTGTGCCAACTAGGGCCGACAATGTGGATGCAATGGCAGTCGTACAGACTCGGCGTGCAATTTGTTGCTGCGCTATATCACGGCCTGCAAATAGGATTGGCACGTGTGTGTCGCCGCGCCAAGGTGACCCGTGTGTTGAGGTGACCGAGAGACCGTCAAAATCGGCGATGAACCAACCCGGTTTGAAGACGACATAAATGTTGCCAGAGCGCGCCGGGTGATAGTTGTTTCGTATCAAACGCATTATCTCAGTGTCGGGCAAAAGGTTGGCTTCAATCGCCGTGCTGGGGATGGCGAAGGCTACATCGGGAAAAGACAGCAGCTCTTCTGCGATAGCCGCTTCCAACGCAGGCAGATCAATGTCGCTCTGCTCCAGAACCTCGGGTGCGATATTCAGATAGGGATGATTATACCCTGCCAGCAGTTGACCTGTAATACCAAAGCGTTCTTTTAGCCTTGCAATCTGCTCGGTTGGGTCCCAGCTGTCTGGCGCCACAAGACCTGTTTGGATGCCAACACTATCTAAATAGCCCGGAGCATCAGTCGTGCCGTGATCCGCCGAAAGAACGATCAGAACATGCTCCAACCCTATGCGTTCATCAATGAAGGAGAAGAGGTTCGAAAGAGTCTGGTCAAGGCGGTAAATCGTGTCTTCCGCCTCGAGGCTGGATGGACCAAAGACATGGTTGACGTAGTCGACCGACGAGAAGCTGATTGCCAGATAATCCGTCACTGCATCCTGCCCGAGCGCCTCAGCCTCGATCAACCGTTTTGCAAATTGTGCCGTCAGATCGTCACCAGCAGGGCTGAGAGTGAGAAAAGTCGTGAAGTATGGGTTTTCCAGCGGGTCAAATGCGTTTTGTGACGAGGAATAACGATGGGGAAAAGTGTTACCGAACCCAGCGACGTCGGTTTCCCAAGGCTGGTCATCGCGTTCAGCAAAGAGGTATGTCTCCTTCGGGTGCATCAACTCCCAGGAGGCTCCTTCAAATGATGCACTCGGGGTCGCATCATTCCAGGCTAACACCCAATCTGGATATGCGTCGTAATAGTAAGAACTGGTAACAAAACGATTAGCGGATTTTGAGAACCAAAAGGCTTTGCCACTTTGCCCCGCCATTGTGATTGCCCCTCGGTCCTTGATCGAAACGCCAAAGACCTTGGCCGCGCCAGCAGTCGATGCGCTCAACTCATCTGAAAACGTGGTCACAAGCAACGCACGGGGCGACCGCCCATCTGTACCTGCCGCCGCCTGTGTCGGGTCGATCTCGATTTCGTCATTGACACCAGCACCTTCTCCCAACAGCGGTGCCGTTTGGTCCTCGACGTTGTAGACAACGCGATCCAAGGTTCTGTCGAACCAGATATTACCGACCATTCCATGTACGGCCGGCGTAGCGCCAGTGGCTAACGTAGCGTGGCCTACTACTGTCTCGGTATTTGCGTGACAGTGGTGGGCATCGACATAGTGCAGGCCATTTTCAAGCAGATACTTAAGACCACCTTCACCAAGATTTCCAACGTACCGAGTAGGAAGATCTCCGCGCAGAGCATCAACGGTTAGCTGCAAGACCAAACGTGGGGCATCTTGCGTATAGGCTGGCGCTACCGTAACCAACCATGATGCCAGAGCAGCCTTAAATGTTTTGGTCATAACTTGTTCTCCTCGCCTCAATCGCGCGGAATGCGGCACGCTAGCTTATTTTCGCTTGATGACATCCTCCATCAAGTTCGATCAGCAAGGCAAGAAGCGATGTGCCTGTCATTGGATTCTAGTCAGAGTATTCGGGTACAATCGAACAGCAACTCAATTCGAGGCGCGGCGATTGACGAATAATCACTTGATCTAGTTTTACGGCAAAGCAGGCAAAACCAAGCTCACTCCCATCACTGACAACATCGCAATGATTGCACTACGAAACAAAGTTTCAGACAGGCGATGACGTATCTTGCCACCTATAGTTAACCCAATGAACACAAAACCCAACCCGAGGACCGAGATCAAAAAGTCATCCTGCGAAAACAGGCCCAATTGCCCAAGGCCCATTGCCATAACAAAACTGGACAATGTGAACGAACAGTTGAGCGCTTGAATAAACAAATTCCGTTCAAGGTGCAGCATCATCAGAAATGGAACAACTGGCATTACCTGCGAGCCTGTTACGCCGTTGATAAGACCCGTCAGACAGCCGGATAAAGGCGCCAACGGACGCTCAAACCCGGCAGGAAGACGCAGATCGGGTTTGGCAAACGTGAAGGCACACCACAACAGAAGAACAATCCCCAAGACCGCTCCTGCTTGTACCCCTTCAATCCGTGACAAAGCCCATAGTCCCGCGCCCAGACCTGGGAAAAGCGCAATCAGCATCGGCCAAAATCGCCGAACAGTTTCCCGAAAATGACCCGCTTGTC
>NZ_JBXWSJ010000031.1:0-61935 GCF_059613365.1 Ruegeria sp. BHSA163 | reverse complement strand
GGTTGTTGAACTTCAGGTTGCGGCGCATTACGCGTGTCGTACCCGCAACAACCGCAAGGGAGCGCGGATATCCGAACACGGAAAAGGCAGGGCTATCGACATTTCCGGCTTCAAAATGGCGGATGGAGAAGTCGTGACAGTCTTGGACGGCTGGCGCAAAAATCCATCGCAAAAGCAGTTGAAAAAAGTCTGGCGTGGTGCATGCGGACCGTTTGGTACTGTATTAGGTCCGAATTCGGACCGATATCACCGCGATCATTTCCATTTGGATACGGCCCGTCATCGAAGCGGCCCGTATTGCCGCTAACGCAATATTAGCCGTGGCGCGGGGCCTAGCGGTAACGGGCCCAGCGCAACAAAACCGTCCCGAAAGTTGAGCTGAAGGTCCAGCGCATTCGGATTACCCCCCAATCCGGCGAGGAAGTTCAAGGCCCGTGTTACGGGATCAACCGCTTGATCGGGCAGGGCTCCGGCAGCATTGGCCATAGCGATCATATCCCGCCAGTTCTCGGCTTTGACAGCGATTTCTCCGGTTGGGATGCCTTGCTCATCAACATCGAGTTCTCCTGCTGCAAAGAGGCTCAACTCTCCCCACTTCATCTCGGCCAGCTGCAGATCGATTGCAACAGGCTGTGGCCTGCGTTGTTCCAGAGCGGAGCGGTCCCAAGGTTTGTCGAAAGTTACCGCCATGTCCAGTTCCAGTGTATCGAAAGCCTGGGGCAACGTAGTAGCCGATCGCATAAGGTTTCGCAGGTCGTCGCCGGGTGTAAACCCTTCGACCCGGGCTGAAATAGTGTATGCCTCAGGAAAATCAGTTTGCGCCATGACCATGAAAAGATTATCGCCGCCGGCCTGGGCATCGCCGTTTTCCGCAACCGACCATGCACCGCTGGTTACGGCCATTTTCTCCAGCACCAGCGCGACACCGGGTTGCAACTGAAGTTCTGCTTGCAACGCATCGGCTTGGATCGTGGCCGTTTGGTCAAAGTATGACAGCCGCTGTGGCGTTTCTGCGAACCGCAAAAGCTGACTGCCAGGCCAAACCGCAGGACTCTGAAACTCGATCCAGTCCGCGCTCCACGCTGTTCCGTTAACAGGATCGGCAAGGGCAGGGTTCGTAAGCCGTGTGATGTGATGCGTCGGATACCCGCCTGTTGAAACTCCGGAAAAATCGGCCTGCCAACCCTGTTCTTGCTGTTGGTCGAACCATCCGGTTAACGCCGCACGCAGGCCGTATCCAGCGATGAACCAATAAGCGCTCCAAGCAATGGCTACAAAAATCAGTACTCGTATAAGGCGGCGCATGAGAAATGCCCTTTTTCCTGCTTTGGAATTGATGTTTATAGGCGCAAACAGGCAAGGACCAGTGCAATGACAATGTGGGTTTTCGGATACGGGTCTTTGTTGTGGAATCCTGGTTTCCCGGTTGCCAGTAGCGAACGCGCCACATTGATGGGATATGCCCGGTCATTCTGCATGAGCTCGATCCATCATCGCGGAACCGAGGAGAAGCCAGGGCTGGTACTGGCTTTGGACGAGCAGCAAAATGCACGTTGCACGGGGTTGGCCTTTGCGGTCGAGGCTGGTTACGAACAACGGACATTGGATGAACTGCGAGAGCGAGAACTTATCTCGTCAGCATATCTCGAGCGGATGTTAGATGTTCATCTGGATGACGGTCGGATCGTGAACGCGGTGACTTATGTGATTGATCCTCACCACGTGCAATATTGCGGTGGGATCTCGCTAGAGGAGCAGGCCCAAATTATTGCCTACGCCATAGGCGGGCGCGGCCCAAACACAGAATATCTTTACAACACAGCAGAACATTTATCGGAAATCGGCCTGCGTGACCCTGAACTTGAGTGGTTGTCACAACGGGTGCGCAGTCTTACCGCATAAAACCTTGGCGTCCTGGACTGGTTTTCGTTAGATTTGGCGCAAAGCAGGCAAAAATCGGGAAAAACGCGCATGGCGCAGGCACAGCAAAGCGCGAGACCGCATTTCTCGCACCCTATCCGTCAAATCCTTTTGATGTTGGTGGCTATCGGCCTGTCGGGGCTGGGTGTTTTCCTGGCTTTGCCGTATGTCCTTCCTGTATTTCAGGCGAACCTGTATCTGAACGGATTCATTTTGCTTGTGTTCGTCATAGGTGTGCTTGCGTGTTTTTATCAAGTGACGCAGTTGATCGGATCGGTTCGATGGATTGAGGCTTTTGCAGGCGGTGTCGAGCGTGATGACGTGCGGCCGCCGCAATTGCTGGCGCCGCTGGCCGCTTTGCTCAGGTCGCGAGGTGCCCGTTCGCACATCAGTTCGAGTTCGGGTCGATCCATTCTAGACTCGGTGGCTGAGCGAATAGAAGAAGAGCGTGAGATCACGCGGTACATCACCAATGTTCTGATTTACCTAGGGCTTCTGGGGACGTTTTTTGGTCTGGCAACAACCGTTCCAGCCATTGTCGATACGATCCGCAGTTTAAACCCGCAGGAAGGCGAAGAAGGCCTGACGGTTTTCAACCGCTTGATGACGGGGTTGGAAGCGCAATTGCAGGGAATGGGCGTGGCATTTGGCTCGTCTCTGTTGGGGCTTGCGGGATCGTTGATCGTGGGCCTGTTGGAACTCTTTGCAGGTCACGGCCAGAACAGATTTTATCGCGAGTTGGAAGAGTGGTTGTCAGGCATCACCCGTGTTGGTTTTGGTGGTTCGGAAGAGGGTGGCGCGGAACTGGCTGTTCTTACGCCTGTCTTGGATACGATGGCAGAACAAATGGACGCCCTTCAAGATATGTTCTCGGCTCAGGAAGCGGAAAGGGCTGACGTATCCGCAAAGCTGGGTCAACTTGTTGATGTGATTGGTAATATGAATCGGCGTCAGGCCGAAAGCGAAGGTGTTACTGCGGCTCTTGAACGCGTAGCTTTGGGTCAGGACGCTCTGCTGGATCATATGCGCGAACATGGTGCAGGCGAAGGGATCGATGCGGAAAGCCGTATGCGCTTGCGGTCGATGGACGTGCAGTTGCTTCGCATCCTCGAAGAGATCTCTGCTGGTCGGCAAGACAGCATGAACGAGCTGAGAAAAGACTTTGAGCTATTGGTCAAGGCCTTGACCCTTCCCCGTGGCGCCGTTCGCACACCTCCGGAAGGAGATTAACGGATGGCCTTATCCCGACGTACTGGCCAACGTTTTCAGGGCTCGGTTTGGCCCGGTTTTGTCGACGCGATGACGGGATTGCTGATGGTTCTGACTTTTGTCCTTACCATCTTCATGATCGTGCAATTCGTATTGCGCGAAACGATATCGGGGCAGGAAGATGAGCTGACAGCTCTGTCTGACGAGGTCGCCGCCCTTGTTGGGGCTTTGGGACTGGAAGAGCGGGAAAACAGCCGCCTTCAAGCACGCCTTGGTGCATTGAACACTACGTTGACACGAGTAGAGGACGATCTGGCGCAGGCACAGACCCGTATTACGGATTTCGAGGCACAGGTCGCCGCTCTGCTGGCAGAACAACAGCAGGCGCGCGGTGATATTGCAGAACTTGAGGCGCAACGGGATGATCTTCTTTCAGAACAGGATGCGTTGAACCTGGCGCTTGCCCAAAGTCGAGATGAGATCGATGCGCAGACCGAGGCCGCAAGGCTTGCTGCCGCCAGACGCGAGGCGCTGGAGGCGTTAGTAGCCGATCTTGAGAGCAGAGATGCAACGAAGACTGCACAGATTGCTGAACTTGAGAGCAGCGATACAGTGCAAACTGCACAGATTGCTGAACTTGAACAACAGCTTTCGGATGAGGAAGCTGCACGGTTGGCCGAAGCCGCCGCCGCGGAGGCCCTGCGCGACCGATTGAAAAATGCTGATGCAGAACTGACGGCCATGACATTGGCTCTCGAAACGCAACGAAAAGAGGCTGAAGAGACGCTGACATTGCTTGCCGCGGCTCAGGCAGCCCGCGCCGAACTCGAAAGACAGTTCGGTGAATTGAAACCCGATGAGCTTAAGGCGCAGTTACAGGCGGCGCTGGAGGCGCAGTCCCAGGCGCAAGCGGACGCTGCCGAACAACGCACGCTGGCGGAAGAGCGAGCTGCCTTGCTGGCTATTGCTCAAGACACGTTGGATTCAGAAAAAGAAGCATCGACCGAAGCGCAACGACAAACGGCCTTATTGAACCAGCAGATGTCGGCATTGCGGGGTCAACTTGGATCATTGCAAGCTCTGCTGGATGACTATGAAGAGCGTAACGCGGCTGCGGAGATTCAAATTCAAACTCTGGGTCAGGATCTGAATGCCGCGCTAGCGCGAGCAGCGTCCGAAGAGCGCCGCCGCCGTTTGCTGGAAGAAGCCGAACGAATCCGTTTGCAGGAGGAAGCCGAGGCGCTTGCAGGCCAAAATCAGGAACTGACCGCACAGGCGGAAGACCTACAAAGATACCGATCTGAGTTCTTTGGCCGATTGCGTGATGTTTTGGGTGACCAGGAAGGTGTGCGAATCGAAGGCGACCGGTTTGTTTTCTCCTCCGAAGTTCTGTTCGATACGGGATCGGCGGTTCTTTCGGGCGAAGGTCAGCTTGAGGTCGCAAAGGTCGCCAACATTTTGCGCAGCGTGGCAGAAGAAATTCCCGAAGGTTTGAACTGGGTGATCCGTGTGGATGGGCACACCGACAACCAGCCATTGGGCGGGGCAGGGCGCTATCGGGACAATTGGGAGCTTAGCCAAGGGCGTGCGCTGTCCGTCGTGCGTTACATGGTTGATGCGCTTGGCATTCCACCCTCTCGGCTGGCAGCAAATGGGTTTGGCGAGTTTCAACCTGTAAATCCGGCAGACACGCCGGAGGCACGGGCACAAAACCGTCGGATTGAGCTCAAATTAACAGAGCGGTAACTGCGTTTTACTTTACAAAAAAGCCCGCCAAATCTGGCGGGCCTTATTTTGTCGGGTTTTGTGTGGTCGCTAATCCGCCGTCAATAACGGTGGTTTGTCTCCCGGAATACGCGGTTGGTCCGGGCCCAGAATTTCGAGGTTCAGCTCGCCTTTCTTGACCGAAACCCTAACAACGCCACCCTTTGCCAGTTTGCCGAACAGCAATTCTTCGGCTAGTGGTTTTTTGATGTGCTCTTGGATCACTCGACCAAGTGGACGAGCGCCCATCTTGTCGTCATATCCTTTGTCAGCCAACCACTCAGCGGCTTTTGGCGTCAGATCGATGCTTACGCCCCGATCCAGCAGTTGAGCCTCAAGCTGAAGGACGAATTTTTCGACCACTTGCAGGATGACCTCTTTCGGTAGCGGCGCAAAGGAGATTACGGCATCCAAACGGTTACGGAATTCCGGTGTGAACATACGTTCAATGGCGGCAGTATCTTCGCCTTCGCGACGATCACGTGCAAAACCGATGGCGGCCTTGGCCTGTTCCTGAGCGCCGGCGTTCGAAGTCATGATCAACACGACATTGCGGAAATTCACCGTACGGCCGTTGTGATCGGTAAGCTCACCATGATCCATCACCTGCAGCAGGATGTTGAACACGTCCGGGTGTGCTTTCTCGATCTCATCCAACAACAACACGCAGTGCGGGTGCTGGTCAACGCCATCGGTCAGTAAACCGCCCTGGTCAAAGCCGACATAACCTGGGGGTGCGCCAATCAGGCGACTGACAGCATGTTTCTCCATGTATTCCGACATGTCGAAGCGCAACAGTTCCACACCTAGCGTATCCGCCAGTTGTTTTGCTACCTCTGTCTTACCCACACCGGTTGGACCTGCGAACAAGTAGTTGCCAATGGGTTTTTCAGGCTCACGCAGACCTGCGCGGGCCAGCTTGATCGCGCTGGAAAGCGCCTCGATAGCCTCATCCTGCCCGAATACCACACGTTTCAGCGAAGCTTCGAGATCTTTCAAAACTTCAGCATCGTCTTTTGTGACGTTCTTGGGTGGGATACGCGCGATCTTGGCGACAACGGCCTCAATCTCTTTGACGCCGATGGTCTTGCGACGTTTGCTTTCGGCGACCAGGTGTTGAGCCGCACCGGCCTCATCAATCACGTCGATCGCTTTGTCCGGTAGTTTGCGGTCATTTATGTAACGCGCCGACAGCTCCACCGCGGTTTTGATTGCATCCGCAGTGTATTTAATCTCGTGATGCTTTTCGAAGTAGGGCTTCAGACCGCGCAGTATTTTTACGCTGTCTTCAACCGAAGGCTCGTTCACGTCGATCTTTTGGAAACGGCGGCTCAGCGCGCGGTCCTTTTCAAAGTGTTGACGGAACTCTTTGTAAGTGGTCGAACCCATGGTGCGCAGTTTACCGCCCTGCAGAGCAGGTTTCAGGAGGTTGGACGCGTCCATAGCGCCGCCCGAAGTCGCACCGGCGCCTATCACAGTGTGAATTTCGTCGATGAAAAGAACCGCGTCTGGATGGTCTTCCAGCTCGGTAACGACTGCTTTCAAGCGTTCCTCAAAATCACCGCGATATCGGGTCCCAGCAAGTAGGGCTCCCATGTCCAGTGAATAGATTGTTGTGTTGGACAGGACATCAGGTGCTTCACCAGCCACAATTTTGTGCGCAAGACCTTCAGCAATCGCAGTTTTGCCAACGCCGGGATCACCCACAAGCAGTGGATTGTTTTTCCGACGACGGCAAAGAACCTGAATGCAGCGCTCCACCTCGTCCGCACGACCGATCAAAGGATCTACATCGCCAGCTCGTGACTTGGCATTCAGGTCGATGCAATACTTTCCAAGCGCACTTTCCTTCTGTTCAGCGTCATTAGAGGAGGACTGCGTCTCTTCTTCGGCTTCGTCGGCACCTGTAACTGGACGGTTTTCGCCATAAGCCGGGTCTTTGGCCACACCGTGGGCGATAAAATTCACCGCGTCATAGCGCGTCATATCCTGCTCTTGCAGGAAATATGCCGCATTGCTTTCTCGCTCGGCAAAAATGGCGACCAGGACGTTCGCACCGGTCACTTCTGTTCGGCCAGAACTTTGAACGTGAATGGCAGCGCGTTGAATGACCCGCTGGAAAGCCGCTGTAGGCACTGCCTCGGACCCGTCTATGTCGGTCACAAGATTTGACAGATCTTCGTCAATGAATTCGATTAAAGTGCCACGCAGCTCGTCCAGATCTACGCTGCAGGCCTTCATAACCCGAATGGCGTCTGGCTCTTCCAGCAACGCCAGAAGAAGATGTTCCAGCGTCGCAAATTCATGTCGCCGTTCATTCGCGGCCGCCAAGGCCGCGTGTATGGCTTGTTCTAGTGTGCTCGAGAATGAAGGCACGCGGGTGCTCCTCTGTATTGGGTCGAAAAGGGCAGCAAAGGCCGCAACCCCATTACAACCATGTCCTCATACTATTAGAGTTTGGTTGATAGTGGCTCGGCTTCAAGGGTTTTCTTTCACTTGACAGTCACATTTCTTGTGACCGTGACAATGAAGATCGACAGATAGGCACTAAAATCGGTCTTTTCTAGACCGGATCTCGGCAAAAACAGATTCGGGTCGGGCATTTTTCATACCCAATTTAGCCTGAATCGCTGGATTATCCGCGCGCAGGAACGGGTTGGTGGCCTTTTCCAACGCCAATTGTGACGGGACAGTTGGTATTCCAGCGGCGCGAGCTTTGTCGATTTCAGCGATCCGTTTAATGAGCGCCGGGTTATCAGAGTCCACTGTTACCGCAAATTTTGCATTTGACTGTGTATATTCATGGCCTGAATACACCATTGTTTCATCTGGCAACGCTGCAAGTTTGCATAGGGATCCCCACATCTGGTCGGCAGTGCCTTCGAACAACCGGCCACATCCAAGTGCCATTAGGCTATCGGCTGTGAATACCGCGCTGCTTTCGGGAAAATAATATGCGATATGACCGATTGTGTGTCCGGATACATCGAATACGTGCACCCGTTCGCCGCATATCTGCAATGTCTCATCCTCGGAAACTTGAACGTCCAACGGGGGCAGTCTATGTGCATCTGTAGCCGCACCGATCACTTGGGCTGGATAATGGTCCAGAATATCAGACAGTCCGTCAACGTGATCCCAGTGGTGATGCGTAAGCAAAACGTGGTTGAGTTGCCAGCCACGAGTTGCCAATTCAGCAAGAATTGGGCCGGATTCCGGAGCGTCGATCAATGCGGTCTCACCACTTGCGTCGTTATGTGCCAGAAAGGCGTAATTGTCGCTGAGGCATGGGATGGTGATGATTTCAAGAGGCATGGTCTTTTGCCCTTTCGTTGCTAGACTGCGCACAGCTAAGCCGATTGATCGGGTGTCCGCAATGCATCTTGATGTGCAGGATCTGAGGAATTTTTACTATCGCAGCACCCTTGGGCGTGCGGCACAGGCGGCGATACGCACGCGATTGGTGGAATTGTGGCCGGAAGCCAAAGGCCAGACAGTGGCTGGGTTTGGTTTTGCTGTCCCGTTGCTGCGTCCGTATCTTGCAGATGCGCGTCGGGTAATCGGTTTGATGCCGGGGCCTCAAGGTGTGATGCCCTGGCCTGCGGGCATGCCCAATGTTTCGGTTCTGACCGAAGAAACCATGTGGCCTATTGAGACGGGGCATATTGACAAGCTCGTGGTGATGCATGGGCTGGAAACTTCGGAAAGACCCAGCCAACTGCTGGATGAATGTTGGAGGGTTTTAGGCCCGGGAGGAAGGGTTCTGTTTGTCGTGCCGAACCGCGCCGGATTTTGGTCGCGGTCCGATCGCACGCCATTCGGATTTGGTCGCCCCTATACTGCTGGCCAACTTGAAAGCCAGCTGCGCGAGCATCATTTTGCGCCAGAGAAACACTTTTCAGCATTGTATCTGCCGCCAACTTACAGAAGGTTCTGGCTGAAATCCGGCGGACTTATTGAAAAGACCGGACAGCGGATTCCAACTGTTATGGCAGGTGGGGTGCTGATGGTTGAAGCCAGTAAGCATATTCGACCGCCAAGTGGAAGCGTGACCAAAGATGCTGCAAAGCGTCCAATAAAGGCACTGGATGGATTACTGAAACCAGCCTGATTTGTGCAAAGCGAACTTTGTTAAATGGCCTTAGGATTTGTGGGAAATAGGCCTCAGGAATCGCAAAAAGCTGCACTTTCGAGACATTTTTCAAACAATCTAGGCGGCTCAAAGGGTCGCACTTGTCGTAACTTATTGAAAATAAAGTATTTGTGGATAAATGCGATACCACTATATTATATTGCTAGCTTGGTTCGGCTCTGCTACATCCCCGGTGATTTTGATCCCCGGCCTTAAGGACGGGGTGTCTTCACGCCCCCGGGGTAGCTGCCGCAACGCGAATTCGGGGCCTAAAATATCGGAAGGGTGGACGTGTCCGAACCAGCTTCGATTTCCACAGGCATTGCCGAGCGCTATGCCACAGCGATCTTCGAGATCGCCAAAGAGAACAAAGACCTCGCAGGTCTGGAAACCGGCATCAATGATCTGGCAGCAGCGTTGGGTGAAAGTGCAGAATTGCGCGACCTGATTGCTTCGCCGCTGATCTCGCGCACAGATCAAGAAGGCGCGATTACCGCGATAGCCGAAAAAATGGGTCTCCACGCGATTCTACGCAACACGCTGGGCCTGATGGCGCAAAAACGGCGCCTGTTTGTGTTACCGCAGCTGGTTCAGGTCCTTCGGGACATGTTGGCGGAGGAGCGCGGTGAAGTGACAGCGGATGTCGCTTCGGCCAAGGCTTTGACCAAGACTCAGTTGGATAAACTGTCCAAAACGCTGTCTGAGCGTGTGGGCAAATCAGTCACAATAAATGCGATCGTTGATGAAAGTCTCATCGGCGGTCTTGTCGTAAAAGTGGGCTCGCAGATGATCGACACCTCGATCCGTTCCAAGCTCAACTCCCTACAGAATGCAATGAAAGAGGTCGGATAAATGGGAATCCAAGCTGCAGAGATTTCTGCAATCCTGAAGGACCAGATCAAGAATTTTGGTCAGGAAGCCGAAGTGGCCGAGATCGGCCGCGTGCTGAGCGTCGGTGACGGGATTGCCCGTGTTTACGGCCTGGACAATGTGCAAGCCGGTGAGATGGTCGAGTTCCCCGGCGGCATCATGGGCATGGCGCTGAACCTTGAAAGCGACAACGTTGGCGTCGTTATCTTCGGTACAGACCGTGACATCAAAGAAGGCGATACGGTCAAGCGCACAAACTCGATCGTGGACGTTCCTATTGGGGACGAACTTTTGGGTCGTGTGGTTGACGGCCTGGGCAACCCGATTGATGGTAAAGGTCCAGTCAACGCAACCAAGCGTGGCGTTGCAGACGTTAAAGCCCCTGGAATTATCCCGCGTAAATCGGTCCATGAACCGATGGCGACTGGCCTCAAATCCGTTGACGCGATGATCCCGATCGGCCGTGGCCAACGTGAGCTGATCATTGGTGACCGCCAAACCGGTAAAACCGCTGTTGCTTTGGACACCATCCTAAATCAGAAAGTTTACAACGACGCAGCTGGCGACGACGAGTCGAAGAAACTGTACTGCGTATACGTTGCGGTTGGTCAAAAGCGTTCGACTGTTGCGCAGCTGGTCAAGAAACTGGAAGAGTCCGGTGCAATTGACTACTCGATCGTCGTGGCAGCAACCGCGTCTGATCCGGCGCCGATGCAGTTCCTGGCACCCTATGCCGCCACCGCGATGGCCGAGTACTTCCGTGACAACGGCCGCCACGCACTGATCATTTATGACGATCTGTCGAAACAGGCTGTGTCCTATCGCCAGATGTCGTTGCTACTGCGTCGTCCGCCCGGACGAGAAGCCTATCCTGGCGACGTTTTCTACCTCCACTCCCGCCTGCTGGAGCGTTCTGCGAAGCTGAACGAAGACTTCGGTGCAGGCTCGCTGACCGCGCTGCCGGTTATCGAAACTCAGGGCGGCGACGTTTCGGCGTTTATTCCGACCAACGTGATTTCGATCACCGACGGTCAGATTTTCCTGGAAACCGAACTGTTCTACCAGGGCATCCGTCCTGCTGTGAACACCGGTCTGTCGGTTTCGCGTGTGGGCTCTTCGGCTCAGACCGACGCGATGAAATCGGTCGCTGGTCCGGTTAAGCTGGAACTGGCTCAGTACCGCGAAATGGCTGCGTTTGCGCAGTTCGGTTCGGACCTCGACGCCGCAACCCAGCAGCTGCTGAACCGTGGTGCGCGTCTGACCGAACTGATGAAACAGCCGCAGTATTCGCCACTGACCAATGCGGAAATCGTCTGCGTCATCTTTGCTGGCACCAACGGATACCTCGACAAGATCGACGTATCGGATGTCGGCCGTTATGAAGCCGGCTTACTGGCGCATTTGCGCGGAAAGCATGCCGACCTGCTTCAGTGGATTACTGACGAAGATCCTAAGATAAAAGGTGAAGCGTCTGACAAGATCAAAGCAGCGATCGACGAATACGCCGCAACCTTCGCATAAGAGGAGGTTCTGATGCCTAGTCTGAAGGACCTTAAAAACAGGATCGAGTCGGTCAAATCGACCCGCAAGATCACAAAGGCCATGCAGATGGTCGCGGCAGCAAAATTGCGCCGCGCCCAGGAATCTGCCGAAGCCTCGCGCCCTTATGCCGAGCGGTTCAATGCCGTGATGGCGGGGTTGGCGTCTTCGGTTGGCGGCAGCGACAGCGCCCCTAAGCTGCTCCGTGGTACGGGTAGTGATGATGTCCATCTGCTGGTTGTTATGACAGCTGAACGTGGCTTGTGTGGCGGTTTCAACGCCAACATTGCCAAGCTGGCCCGCGCCAAAGCAGAAGAACTGCGCGGCAAAGGCAAGACGGTTAAGATATTGACTGTTGGCAAAAAGGGCCGCGACGCGCTTAAGCGTGACTTTAGCGATCTGTTTGTAGGACATATCGACCTGAGCGAGGTCAAGCGAATTGGTTATGTCAATGCGCAGGACATTGCAAAGGACATTCTGTTCCGCTTTGACGGAGATGAGTTCGACGTTGCAACGATCTTCTACGCGAAGTTCCAAAACGTCGTTACCCAAATCCCGACCGCGCAACAGGTCATCCCCGCTTCGTTCGAAGAAACTGAGGGGGACGAAAGTGGCGCTGTTTTCGATTACGAGCCAAGCGAAGAGGCCATTCTGGCCGAACTGCTGCCCAAGGGGGTTGCGACCGCAATCTTCTCGGCTCTGCTCGAAAACGGAGCGTCTGAACAAGGTGCACGGATGTCCGCGATGGACAACGCGACGCGCAATGCGGGTGAAATGATCGACAAGCTGACGATCCAGTTCAACCGTTCGCGTCAGGCTGTGATCACCAACGAGTTGATTGAAATTATTTCCGGCGCCGAAGCGCTGTAAGAAAACCGGAGACGAAACATGGCGAATGCAAAAGGCAAAGTCACACAGATCATCGGGGCCGTCGTCGACGTACACTTCGAAGATCAGCTGCCTGAAATTCTGAACGCGCTGGAAACCGAAAACAACGGCAAGCGTCTGGTACTGGAAGTTGCCCAGCACCTGGGTGAAAACACTGTCCGCACCATTGCGATGGATGCAACCGAAGGATTGGTTCGAGGCGCCGACGTGACAGATACTGGCGGTCCGATTTCGGTTCCGGTGGGTAACGCCACCCTGGGTCGAATCCTGAACGTCGTCGGTGAGCCTATCGACGAAAAGGGTGACGTAGCTGCGACTGAAACCCGCGCGATTCACCAACCGGCACCCGAGTTCGACGAACAGTCGACCGAGTCGGAAATTCTGGTCACCGGTATCAAGGTTGTTGACCTGCTGGCCCCTTACGCCAAGGGCGGTAAGATCGGTCTGTTCGGCGGCGCTGGTGTGGGTAAAACCGTTCTGATCATGGAACTGATCAACAATATCGCGAAAGTGCACTCGGGCTTCTCGGTGTTCGCGGGAGTTGGTGAACGGACCCGTGAAGGGAACGACCTGTACCACGAGATGATTGAATCGAACGTTATCAAGCCGGACAACCTGTCGGAATCGCAGGTGGCGCTTGTTTACGGTCAAATGAACGAACCTCCTGGAGCACGTGCCCGCGTTGCTCTGACCGGTTTGACCCTGGCGGAGCAGTTCCGCGATCAGTCCGGTACTGACGTTCTGTTCTTCGTCGACAACATTTTCCGCTTCACGCAGGCAGGTTCTGAGGTGTCAGCCCTACTGGGCCGTATTCCTTCGGCGGTGGGTTACCAGCCGACTTTGGCCACTGACATGGGCGCTCTGCAAGAGCGTATTACTTCGACCAAAGCTGGTTCGATTACGTCGGTTCAGGCCATTTACGTGCCTGCGGACGACTTGACTGACCCTGCGCCAGCGACTTCATTCGCTCACTTGGATGCAACAACTGTTCTTAACCGCGCGATCTCGGAAAAGGGTATCTACCCTGCGGTTGATCCGCTTGACTCGACCTCGCGTCTTCTTGACCCGGCGATCGTTGGAGAAGAGCACTACAAGGTTGCGACTGACGTTCAGCAAATCCTCCAGCGCTACAAATCACTGCAGGACATCATCGCCATCCTTGGCATGGACGAACTGTCGGAAGAGGACAAATTGACAGTGGCGCGTGCCCGTAAAATCGAACGCTTCCTGTCGCAGCCATTCGACGTTGCCGAAGTCTTCACTGGATCGCCTGGTGTTCAGGTCCCGCTGGATGTTACCATTTCCTCGTTCAAAGCTGTTGTGGCTGGCGAATACGATCACCTTCCCGAAGCGGCCTTCCTTATGGTCGGTGGCATCGACGAAGTTATTGCCAAGGCGGAGAAGATGGCCGCAGAAGCCGCCTAAGGAGAATCCCTGATGGCAAACACCATGCAATTCGACCTTGTTAGCCCGGAGCGGAGCCTTGCTTCGCTTGCGGCTACAGCGGTTCAGCTTCCCGGCGCGGATGGGGACATGACGGCGATGCCGGATCACGCCCCCACCATTACGACGCTACGACCTGGCATTCTGAAAGTTGATGCACCTGAAGGTTCCAGCGAGTATCTGGTCACCGGTGGCTTTGCGCAAATCAATGGCGATGGCCTCTCGGTTCTGGCAGAGAAAGCGATTCCGGTTGCAGAAGTGACCCGCTCGCATCTGGATGAATTGATCGCCGAGGCGCGCGCGTCGCACGATGCAGCCAAGAATGGCGATGATCAAACCATCGTTGATGATGCTGCGAAGATGCTAGCTGATATGGAAGCCTTGGGAACGCATATGAGCCTGTAAAGGCACTCAAAAAGTGGACATTATTGAAAGGGCCCTGCAATAGCGGGGCCCTTTTTTGCTGATCACATTGGTGGGAAAAATTTCGGTATCGTTTTGAAGACATGTCGACGCCGCGCTGGAAACTCAAATTGTTTCCCTTGCCTTGGAACGTTGTCGAGATGTTTCCGCGAAACTAGGCTAGGCCGGTTGGACGCTCACTGGTTGGGTCAACGAAATTTGAGAAGCAATGACTCTACAAAACGCTGAAATGGTTACGCATTTCCGGTATTTCCGTGATTCCGGCTAAAGGGAACAGTTATTGTAAGTAGACGATGTTTCAAGTGAATATCTGATGACACCCTAGATATCATCGATGAAGGAAATGGAGCACTTTGATTATCAAATAAGACGTATAACGTCCTATATACACCTAAGACGGAAGCGACATAAAATAACAAAGGAGAAGTGTTATGTCGCCTGTTACAGTTTTGGTCCCAATCAAACTCGCCGAGGGTAAAACAGAAGCAGATTTGCTGGCCGCATCCCAGACTTTTCAGAAAGAATTCGTCGCGCACGAGCCCGGAGTATTACGTCGTGAACTCGTCCGTAAACCAGACGGCACCTATCTGGAAATCATACAGTTCAAAAGCTCGGAAGATTTCCAAGATGTCCTGAAAAAGGAAATGGAGTCACCTGTATGCGCACAGTTCTTTTCTGTAATGGATCTCAGCGACTATGACCCCGAGGCCGAAATGGACTTGAACGTCTCGCTCGAAACATATTGATTTAATCAGTCGGCGGCCATCAAACGGCGGCCGCCGGCCAAATTGCGACGATCAATCCATATGATACAGCGACTCGTAGATTGGTGTCAGCGTCTTATCCTCGAACAGCGAAGAAACACTCGTACCATTCCAGATGTTGAGGATCGCTTGGGTAAAGATCGGGGCAGTAGGCACGATGCGGATGTTCGAGGCGCCTGCGACTTCAGGTCTAGGTTGGATTGTGTCCGTCAGAACCAGAGATTTCATGACCGAGTTGGTCACACGTTCAACCGCCGGACCGCTCATCACGCCATGTGTAATGTACGAATGTACTTCACTTGCACCATTATCGATTAGCACCTGAGCGGCTTTGCAGAGCGTTCCAGCGGTGTCGCACATGTCGTCAACGATAAGGCAGATTTTGTCTTTTACGTCGCCGATCACTGTCATTTCGGCCACTTCCCCTGCTTTTTCCCGTCGCTTGTCAACAATAGACAAGGGGGCTTCGATCCGTTTTGCCAGCTCGCGGGCACGAGCCACACCGCCAACGTCAGGCGATACAACCATCAGGTCTTCCATTCGGCCTTTGAACTGAGTTTTTACGTCCAGCGCAAAGATCGGTGACGCATAAAGATTGTCGACGGGAATATCGAAGAAGCCTTGAATTTGCGCCGCATGCAGATCCATGGTCAAAACCCGCTCAATTCCTGCGCCAGTCAACATATTCGCGACTAGCTTGGCGCTGATTGGTGTTCGGGCTTTGGTACGGCGATCCTGCCGGGCATAGCCGAAATAAGGAATCACAGCAGTAATCCGCGAAGCCGAAGATCGGCGCAGGGCATCTGCGATAATCAGTAGCTCCATCAGGTTGTCGTTTGCCGGGTTTGAGGTCGGCTGGACAATGAACATATCCTCGCCGCGGACGTTTTCGAAAACTTCGACAAATATCTCACCGTCATTGAACCTTTCAACCCTTGCATCAACTAGGCCTTGGTCAACGCCGCGATGCAGGCTCATACGTCGTGCTATGGTTTCGGCAAGCGGAAGATTGGCGTTCCCAGCAATTAGCTTGGGTTCGTGAAGTGTCGGCATCGGCTGATTATCCCCGGCAGCAATGGCTATGTGACAGATTCGTGATGTTGACACCGCTTAGCATGGCCTTACCGTCCCGCAAAGATAACGCAGCGGAGAAATTGAACATGGCCCAGATTGACTACTTTTTTGCGACACTGTCGCCGTATACTTATTTGGCAGGAACAAGGCTGGAAGAGATTGCCGCAAAACATGGTGCGACGATCAACTACAAACCGCTGGATATCATCGCGTTGTTTGGTCGCACCGGAGGGACCCCACCCAAAGACAGGCATATTTCGCGGATCGAATACCGGGCACAAGAGTTATTGCGTCAGTCAAAAAATCTTGGGATGGATTTCAATTTGCAACCAGCACATTGGCCGACCAACGCTGCACCGTCATCCTATGCGGTGATTGCCGCGATTAAGGATGGATCAGGCGACGTCGGTAAACTTTGCCACTCGCTTTTGCGGGCGTGCTGGGCCGAGGAAAAAGACATTGCCGACGACGCGGTCATTCGTGATTGCCTTGAAAAAGCAGGCTTTGACCCGAATCTTGCCGACAGTGGTCTTTTGGTTGGTGCGGAAACCTATGCAGCCAATTTGGAAGAGGCTGTAGACAGGGGAGTCTTTGGCGCGCCCTTTTACATCACCCCGGATGACCAGAGGTTTTGGGGGCAGGATCGTCTGGACGATTTGGACCGGCACTTGGCCGAGATGAAGTAGTCCCTGTTTTCGGACGTATTAAACCGAACAACTGATCAGGTAGGGGGTAAAGCCCCTTACCCCTGCAACAGGCTCAAAAATTGATCGATCTGCTCGTTTGTAATGGA
This sequence comes from Ruegeria sp. BHSA163, assembly GCF_059613365.1. Lineage (NCBI taxonomy): Bacteria > Pseudomonadati > Pseudomonadota > Alphaproteobacteria > Rhodobacterales > Roseobacteraceae > Ruegeria > Ruegeria sp. BHSA163. The sequence goes on along the minus strand of NZ_JBXWSJ010000031.1, from coordinate 45,116 downwards.
CCAGTCACAAACCAATCTGCATGTCAGCAATTCTTCTTCGTCAGAGCCATCTAGCGTACCGGCCCACAAATGGTAAACCGCACCAGCCTGGTGAAGGCGTTTGTGCTGTTTACGAGTAAGGTTTGCAAAAATCATGTTGGCGTGCGGTTCATACGGAAATTCAGCACCCGCGTCGCGTAGGCCATTTGCTAGCCTGTTACAATTGGCGTTGGCCTGACGCGCGGACTTCAGCCAAAGATCATCTTTTAGATAGGCTGCCATCTGCGCCGACAAATAGCGATGTTTCGAAAACAGATGTGCCCCGCGCTTTCGGCGCAACTCGAATTCCCAGGCTTTACTTTCGTCAAAGAACACAACGGCTTCGACCCCCATCAGCCCATTTTTTGTACCGCCAAAACTAACCGCGTCAACTCCGGCCTTCCATGTCATATCTGCGGGCGAGCAATTCAGCGCGACTAAGGCGTTAGAAAATCGGGCACCATCCAAATGAACGGGCAGGTTGAATTCCTTGGCTACCGAGCAAAGTGCTTGCAGCTCTTCCAGAGTATACACCGTTCCCCGTTCCGTTACCTGAGTGATCGAAACCGGTCCACGTTGCGGCCCGTGCACGCCACGGGTTTCTTCGCCAGTGATGGATTGGCGCAGGGCATCGGGCGCCATTCTGTCGCCGCCAGGCACGAGGGTCAGTTTTGCGCCGCTGTAAAATTCCGGCGCGTTGCACTCATCCTCGTGTATATGAGCTACGGGAGAGCAGAATACCGTCTCCCATGGTTTGGAAAGAGTGGCCAGAGCCAGAGAATTCGCTGCGGTGCCAGTAGCAACCAAATAAACCGCCGCGCCGGGGGCCTCGAATATCCCGCGAATTCGATCTCGAACTTCGTTCATCAAAGTGTCGGCGCCATAGGCCATCTGATAGCCATCATTTGCTTTGGCCAGGGCAGCCAGAACTTCGGGATGAACTGGACCGGAATTGTCAGAGGCGAAATGCATTAGGTCGGCTCCTCAATAATGTAATCTTCCCATTCCTCTGTGGGGGTCTCAAATTCCGAGACAGTGCGACGTTGAACCGAGATTCCGGCTTTGTGAACGCTGTTCGGCGTACCAGACAATAACGGGTGCCAATCATAAAGGGGCCTGCCTTCCCACAAAAGACGGTAGGCGCAAGTTTGCGGCAGCCAGTAGGCGTGATCGTCGATATTGTCCGGCCTCATTACGATGCACTCCGGCACAAATTGATGCCGAATATCGTATTGGGTGCAGCGACAGGTCTCATCATCAAATAAGCGGCAGGCTACGCAAGTAAGCGCAACCTCACCGGTATCCTCATCTTCAAGCTTGTTCAGACAGCACTTCCCGCACCCGTCGCACAGCGCCTCCCATTCCTTCGGGCTCATCTTCTGCAGGGGCTTACGCTCCCAAAACTTTGGGGTCAGGCCAGATCGATCAATCGGATCAGCTGTCATAGAGCCGCCAGAATATCTTGGGCTTGCGCGCAGTCGTCATTCATTCTTGCGATCAAATTATCAAGTCCGTCGAAAGTCATTTCCGGCCTCAGATATTCAACTAAAGCAACGGATAGAGTCGCGCCGTAGAGATCGCCCGAGAAGTCAAAAAGATAGGTCTCAATATTTGGAATTTCGCCTTTAAACATGGGTCGAGTGCCAACAGACGCTGCGCCGCAATAGCTGCCCTGATGCGGTCCGCCAAGAACGTCAACCAATACGGCGTACACTCCGAATCTTGGCGGGTGGAGTCCTTCGATTGACATATTAGCGGTTGGAAATCCAAGCTCACGCCCGCGCTGCTCGCCACCGATTACTTCGCCTTCAATCCGGTGCCAATGTCCGAGCATAGCTGCAGCATCACGCGGCCTCCCGTCGCTCAATGCCTCCCGAATTGCTGTCGACGACACAACGTTTTCCGAACGTTCTTTCAGCGGAGCAATGGTTACCCCAAAGTCCATTTCCTGCCCAAACTTCACCAAGTCGGCCGCTGTCCCACTCCTTGCCTTGCCAAAGCAGAAATCGGCCCCAACGACCACGTGCGACAAGCCTAATCCGTTGCATATCACGTTTTGTGCAAATTCTTTAGGTGTGAGCCCGGCGAGCCCAGCATTAAACGGTAGCTCGTACAGCTTTTGGACACCCAACTTTTCCAATCGGTGTGCCCGGGCATTGCCACGCATCAAGCGAAATGGAGGCGCGTCAGGCGCAAAAAATTCACGTGGGTGTGGTTCAAAGGTCAGAACACCCAGTGGCGCATCCGGCGCCACATTGCGAGCCATTTCAATTACTGACCGATGGCCTAAATGCACCCCATCGAAATTCCCGATCGCTACGCTTGCGCCTCGATTCTCTGGCTCGACAAACTGAAAGTCACGGATGATCTGCATAACGACTGCCTAGCGGGACTGAGAACAGGGTTCAAGCATCTCATTGCGCTGAGCACACTCCGAAATTTGCATTTGTGGCGCAAAACCCAAACTATCTGTCTTATCGACCAACTTTGAAAGGATAATCCATCCGCAATGGGTAAACCTGCGGGGTCTAAAGCGCCCAAAACAACGTTGTTTTGTCCGAAAATCAGTCGAACTTGCGAGAAGGTGCCAGCACCATGGCTTCGCCAACCAATACCTTCTTGCCATCAACCGAACAATGGCAATCCAGCTTAACCCGGCGCTTGGAAAAGTCGATATCGATCACTTTGACCTCGGCATAAACCATGTCTCCGGGGCGAACGGGTGCGAGGAACTTCAGGGATTGGCCCATATACACCGTTCCGTGGCCGGGAAGCTGTTCGCCAATTACGGCTGATATCAAACCGGCTGTTAGCATGCCATGAGCAATACGACCTTCAAAAATCGTGTCGCGCGCGTAGTCATCGTCCAGATGCACAGGGTTTCTGTCGGTCGAGATCTGCGCAAACATCTCGATATCTTCGTCGGTTACTACTTTGCACAGGTACCGGGTCATACCCATTTCGATGTCTTCTATGCAGATCGTCCCGCGAGGAAGATTGTCCAACATGATGCCCTCATCAAGAATCGTATGAGCAACAAAAGACCGTCAATTGTGCTCTGTTGGCAACTTTATTACTTCGCAACTGCAGAAAATCAAGTCTTTTTTATCTACCGCAAACGCCCAATCGAGTAAGTTGGATTGATATTTTCTTTTTCGTTGTGGGATCTTAAGGCATCTTCGTTGGGGTGGAGCGACGTTTTCGTTTCTACAGCGGATAATCCGCCAGTAATGAACAAGGAATCGAGGCCTTCGCCCATGCCGCCAGCAATATCAGTTTGCGGCCCGTCTCCGATCACAAGAATATCTGAGTCCGCAATGTCTGCCCCGAGTTCCAATAGCCTGCGCCTCGCCAGATCATAGATAGGCGGATGTGGTTTTCCAAAATACAGACTCTCACCGCCCATCTCGATGTAAAGCTTTGCCAACGCCCCCGCGCACCATTCGCGTACCTCGCCGCGGTCAACGACGATATCGGGGTTCGCGCAAAGTAACTTCATGTCCTTCTGTTTGGCATAAAGGAAGTCCGGTCTGTTTACCGCCGGGTCTGCCATTGGATCAAAAGGTCCGCAGCAGACGATCCCGTCAGCCTGGTCAAGTGGTACACGTTCAATATGCAATGGATGATCCAGCAGTTTCAGCGGTTCAAAGAAACCGGCGTCTCGTTCCCATTCGCCCATAAAATAGACTTTTTCACCGACCGCGCCGCGAAACATTGCTGACCTCGCCGAGTCGCCACTTGTAGCGATGGTATCATAAGTGTCGCGCGGCACATTGAATTGGACAAGTTGTTCTGCAACACCTGCGCGGGGCTTAGGGGAATTGGTCACCAGAACTACACGACCACCTGTTGCGCGATAGGCTTGCAATGCTGCTACGGCCTCGGGATAGGCTGTAATACCATTGTGAACGCAGCCCCACAAATCGACAAAGAGTGCTTTGTATCGATTGGAGATTTCCGAAAGCGTGGAGATGATTTGGGTCATGGGTTCCTCATGGGGCGGGACGTATCATGTACCGATCCCTATGACAGAGGCTTCTATGATTGGCTATAGGAGGCCTTGTTATCTTCCGCACAACAACAGAAATTTTTTGGCACTCAGAAAGACTTACGAGAAATCTTTTTTCATCATGCTGAATAGGCTTTCGCGCGCGCGGATGCATTAAGAAGACTAAGCGCCCATGTAGGGCGCTTTGAGGTCGCGTATTACACTTTAAGGTTTGGTATGATTTGTTTCTTCCGGCTCATGATGCCCGGCAGAACAACAGAGTCGCCTTCCACCGTCACGCCAAAGCTCTTTTGAGCCACTGATTTGACCACGTCGTTGGGCACCAACAAGGTTGCCTCTTCATTCAGGATGTCGACAACGAACAAAAGGACTTGATCGACACCGTCTTCTTTCGACACCTCGATCATAGTTTCCGCCAAGCTCGCCTTTCGATCCAGTACGACACCAGGCGCGGTAGTTTCCAGAACTGAGACTCGGAACTTGGTTCCATCGACCTCATATTCCTTGCTATCCATTCGGATCAACTCGGCGTCCGAGAAAGAAGAGACATCGGATTTTGCCGCAAACATCTCAGCGGCATAGGACGAGATATCTAATCCAAGTTCCGCTGCAAGGCTCTCGGCCACTTTACGATCGTGCGGGGTGGTTGTGGGTGAGCGGAACTCCAGAGTGTCGGACAGGATGCAAGTCAGCGCTGCGCCCTTGGCCCAGTCAGGCATTTTAGCCGCGTCTTCGCCCATCAAATCAACCAGAATGGTCGCTGTACATGCAAGTGGGCGTACGGTGATGTCGATCGGGCCCTTCGTTTCCAGCCCACCAACCAACTTGTGGTGGTCGATGATCGCGCGGATATCAGCTTGGTTTATGTTGTCGGGCAACTCTGCTGGATTGTTCGTATCAACGATGACAACAGGCGCGCTTTCGGTAACCTCGTTGATAATGCGTGGCTTTGGCAGATCCCAACGATCCAGCATGAAAGCAGCTTCGGTGTTGGGTTCGCCCAACAGCACGGCTTCGGCCTGTTCGCCTTTTACTTCGTTCAGATACCAAGCCCAAACTATAGGAGAACCAGTCGAGTCAGTGTCGGGTGATTTATGGCCAAAAACTTGGATTGTCATATCAGTGTCCTGAGGATGTACGATTTGCGGGCCTTATAGGGCTGGCAGAACCTGTTGTCACGCGACAGGACGGGGCTGCGACGGTTGGTCTGGCTTGGACCGCAGGTTAGAACGGTGCTCTTTCCAGTTTGTATCCAGCCAACTCAAGTTGGCGCAACAGGCCGTGAGTATCCGCCAGATGCCCGGCGCCTACTGCGATGACTACTGTTTGGTCTTTCAAAGGCAGAATTTTTTGCAGCCAATTGTTGTTTCGTTGCACAAGCAGCTGGTCTTCAAAACCTTCCCACTCTGCCTCAAATTCCTGGGGCGTCAGGCCTGAGGCCCTTTGTCCCTGTATTTTCGCCAATTGAATGATTTCCGCGTGCTTTTCCTCGAGATAAGCATTTGCCATGGTCATGAGTTGGTCATCACCTGACTGCAGCGCGCCTGCCAGCCTGACCAAAGACTGCACCTGTTCTTCCAGTGAATGGCTGTCGAACATGGCAATTAACTCTTCGACGCTTTCCAGAGAGTGTCTTGGGATCGCGTGTTCTTTGGCTATCTCAGTCAGGCGGGCATCCATGCCCCGGTCGAAATCCGGTGTTTCCATCAGGCAAGGTGGAATGCCTAGCATCATGCTCAGGAACCAAGGCCGCATTTTGGCGGCCATCCACCCTGGAATTCCACGCTCTGCCAGATTTGCGGATAGGGCCGCCCATTCTTCTTCGGCCATCAGATCGATCAGTGTTGGGCCCGAGGTAATCATTACTGGGCTAAAATCCTGCGCCAGATCCCGCTCGAAAGCGTCCATTTCTTCCTGAGTGATTTCGAAGTAGAAGGCATCTGCCTTTGACAAGGTTGGCGTCAGCCTTTCGACCACGTCGCCCATCCTTTCGTCATTGGTGTGCAACGTGCCGATCAAATGTAACACCGTATTGTCTTTCCGAGCGATCCAATGGTTGCCTTCGGGGAAGACAATTGAAGACAACGCTTTATCCAATTCTGCCCTTTCCTCAGACGACATTTCCAGCCGCAGATCGCGTCCTTCGCAGGCTCCGTACGCCGAAATCGGCAGAAGTAAGCAAGTGAGTAGAATCAACACGCGCATAGTTATCTTTCTGCCTCGTTCACGATGGTCACAGTGAGGTTTTAGCCCCCTGACTTTAATCCATGCAAGACGATATGTTTTCAGGACCGGGTCTGGCATTCCCTGCCAATCTGCCTAGCATGGTCCCATGGACCGCGAGCAGGATCTCTATCCCCCCGTCAAGGCTCTGTTAGAGCGTCAGGGGTACACAGTTAAAGGCGAGGTTGGCGCCGCAGATATCGTCGCCGTCAAGGGAGATGATCCGCCCATTATTGTAGAGTTGAAATTGAGGTTCACTTTGGCCTTGTTTCATCAGGCAATTTCGCGACTCACGATAACGGATCAGGTATATATAGCGGTTTGCAAACCTAAAGGTCGCACTGCTCGGCGTGCTCTCCGAGATAATCTGTCTTTGTGCCGTCGACTAGGGCTTGGGCTGATTACAGTTAAACCCGATCGCAGGGTCGAAGTACAATGTGACCCCGGACCATATGCGCCGCGTAAAAATCGAAGCAAGTCTGTCCGATTGTTACGCGAATTTGACCGGCTCTCAGGCGATCCGAACGCGGGAGGGGCAACGCGGCATGGAATTGTGACGGCGTATCGTCAGGATGCTCTGAAGTGCGCCGCTTATTTGGCCGAACATGGGGCGACAAAGGGCTCAGAAGTTGCAGGCTCAACCGGTGTTAGCGGAGCGACTCGGTTGATGCGTGACAATCACTACGGATGGTTTGAAAAGGTAGAAATAGGCGTCTATACCCTGACAGCCGTCGGGTCCGAAGGTTTGAAGCACTGGGCTTATAGTTGGGAAGAAACCAGCTGAGCAACTTGTTGACGAGCGTACACTAAAAAATTTTCCTGACATTGTTGACTCGTCCCCGATCACCCCCTAGCTATGCGTCGTTATCACTCGGAGACGTCGAGTGCTAACGCCTCGCTTTTTGGCGAGGGGAGGATAAACAAACTTTGAGCCCAAGGAGCTGCAAAGATGGCATTGAAACCGCTTCATGACCGTGTGCTGGTTCGTCGCGTGGAAAGCGAAGAAAAAACCGCAGGCGGCCTGATTATTCCCGACAGCGCAAAAGAAAAGCCAAGTGAAGGCGAAGTCGTTGCGACCGGCGAGGGAGCACGCAAGGACAGCGGCGAATTGATCGCGATGGCTGTTAAAGCTGGCGACAAGATTTTGTTCGGCAAATGGTCGGGCACCGAGGTTCAGATCGACGGCGAAGAGCTGCTGATGATGAAAGAAAGCGACATCATGGGGATCATTGAGTAAGCCGAATGCTTTCTCTGATCTTCATCACAACATAATTTCTCAAGGAGAAACGAAATGGCTGCAAAGGACGTCAAGTTCGACACCGATGCCCGTAACCGTATGCTGGCGGGTGTAAACATCCTGGCCGACGCGGTAAAAGTGACCCTGGGCCCTAAAGGGCGCAATGTGGTTCTGGACAAGTCTTTCGGTGCACCTCGCATCACCAAAGATGGCGTAACTGTCGCCAAGGACATCGAACTGGAAGACAAGTTCGAAAACATGGGCGCGCAGATGGTGAAAGAAGTCGCCAGCCGCACCAATGATGAAGCCGGTGACGGTACCACTACGGCAACCGTTCTGGCTCAGGCTATCGTCAAAGAAGGCCTGAAGCAGGTTGCTGCCGGACTGAATCCGATGGACCTGAAGCGCGGCATCGACCTGGCGACCGCCAAGGTCGTTGAGGGAATCCAAGCGGCTTCGCGCGAAGTCAAAGACTCGGCAGAAGTGGCACAGGTCGGTACCATCTCGGCCAACGGCGAAGCAGAGATCGGCCAGCAGATTGCAGACGCGATGCAGAAGGTTGGTAACGAAGGCGTTATCACCGTCGAAGAAAACAAAGGTCTGGAAACCGAGACCGACGTTGTCGAAGGTATGCAGTTCGACCGTGGTTACCTGTCGCCTTACTTTGTCACCAACGCAGACAAGATGATCTCAGAACTCGACGACTGCATCGTCCTGTTGCATGAAAAGAAACTCTCTTCGCTGCAGCCAATGGTTCCGCTGCTTGAGCAGGTGATCCAGTCGCAAAAGCCGCTGCTGATCATCGCAGAGGACGTTGAAGGCGAAGCGCTCGCAACTTTGGTTGTGAACAAACTGCGTGGCGGCTTGAAAATCGCGGCTGTCAAAGCACCTGGCTTTGGCGATCGTCGCAAGGCCATGCTGCAGGATATCGCGATCCTGACCGGTGGTCAGGTCATCAGCGAAGACTTGGGCATGAAGCTTGAAAATGTCACAATGGACATGCTGGGCACTGCCAAGAAGATCGAAATCACCAAGGACGAAACCACCATCGTTGACGGTGCAGGCGAGAAAGCCGAGATCGAAGCACGTGTTGCTCAGATCCGCACCCAGATCGAAGAAACCTCTTCTGACTACGACCGTGAGAAGCTGCAAGAACGCGTTGCCAAACTGGCAGGAGGTGTTGCTGTTATCCGCGTCGGCGGCATGACCGAAGTTGAAGTGAAAGAGCGTAAAGACCGTGTTGACGATGCTCTGAACGCAACCCGCGCTGCCGTTCAGGAAGGTGTTGTTGTGGGCGGTGGTGTTGCGCTGGTTCAGGCAGGCAAAGCACTGAACGAACTGGAAGGCGCAAACGCGGACCAGAACGCTGGTATCAACATCGTCCGCAAGGCGATCGAGGCGCCGATGCGTCAGATCGCTGAAAACGCTGGCGTGGACGGTGCCGTAGTTGCTGGCAAGGTTCGCGAGTCCTCAGATGCCGCGTTCGGCTTCAACGCACAAACCGAAGAATATGGCGACATGTTCTCGTTCGGCGTCATCGACCCGGCCAAAGTTGTCCGTACCGCTCTGGAAGATGCGGCATCGGTTGCGGGCCTGTTGGTTACCACCGAAGCGATGGTTGCAGACAAACCTGCCAAAGAAGGTGCAGCGCCAGGCGGCGGTATGCCTGACATGGGCGGAATGGGCGGCATGATGTAATCTGCTCAGGTCTCAGACTTGTCCGCGGGGTCGCCCTTGGGCGGCCCCGTTTCGTTTTTGGCACAACCGATTTCAGATTAAGTTCCGAAAAACCAACAATCAAACCGGCATCGCTGTCTGCCGATTCAGAGTGTGCAAAGGTGGCCTGAACCGATATGTGGTGGATATGAGACTGTTCCTTTTGACCGCTTTGACTATGTGTGCATTTGCGGCGAACTCTATCCTCAATCGCATGGCGATTGACAGCGGGGCGGCCGATCCTTCTGGTTTTGCGGTGGTTCGGGTTCTTACAGGTGCGTTGACGCTTGCTGCGTTGGTGCTTTGGAGCGGTAAAAAACTGCCCGTGCTACATCGTCGACGCGTGATCGGAGCAGGCGCGCTGTCTGTCTACATGGTCGGTTTCTCATTGGCTTATGTAACGCTTGATGCAGGCCTGGGCGCACTGATCCTGTTTGGGGTCGTGCAGATTTCTATGTTTTCTTTTACGGCATTGACTGGGCTGGTGCCCACGTCCCGTCAACTGATCGGCGCGGGTATAGCCTTGTTCGGGCTTGCATACGTTCTATGGCCGACCGGCGCTGTGCAAGTTGACACCAAAGGCGCTCTTTTAATGACCAGTGCTGGTATAGGATGGGCGGCGTATTCGTTGGCTGGGCGGTCCGAACCTGATGCTTTGTCTGGCACTGCGGCAAACTTTGTCGTGGCGTTGCCAGTGACCGCCATCGCTTTGAAAATCTCGGGCATGTACTGGCAAATGACAGGTATGGGTTTTGTCCTGGCTGCCTTGTCTGGCGCAGTGACATCTGGGCTGGGATATGCCTTGTGGTATAGTGTTCTGCCCGGACTTTCGCCCGCAATAGCTGCGGTCGTACAACTTAGTGTTCCCGTCATTGCCATCATCGGAGGCGTGCTGTTGTTAGGCGAGGTCGCATCTTTTGAACTGTTACTCGGTGCAGTCATGGTTTTGGGCGGGATTGGGTTGGCGGTCGGCCGCTTGCCGCGCCGCTAGGGCTTCCATCAGGACGGCGCAGCCCTTAACTAGCGGGCATGAAGTTGCTTCTCGCCACGTTTTTCTTTTTAGTTCCAGCAGCGGTCAGCGCGAAATGCGTTGTCCTGTTGCACGGCTTGGCACGCACTGAGGCTTCATTTTCTGTTATGGAGCAGCTCTTCAAAGCGCACGGCTACACAGTTGTGCGGCCCGGATATCCTTCGACAGACCTGCCGATATATGATTTGGCCAACCAGACGTTGCCCGAAGCATTTACGGGTTGTGGGGACGACAAAGCCAACGTGGTTGCGCATTCCATGGGCGGCATCCTTTTGCGTTACTGGATGCAAGACAATCAGCCGGAAAATCTGGGCCGAGTGGTAATGTTGGGTCCGCCAAATCAGGGTAGTCAATTGGTAGACGAGTTGGGGGACTGGGAAGTTTTTGGCCTGCTGCACGGTCCTGCGGGGCTGGCATTGGGGACCGGTCCAGAAGGCGTTCCACGCCTCCTGCCGCCGGTTGAATTTGAGCTCGGGGTAATTGCCGGTGAAAACTCGCTGAATCCCTTCTTTTCCTCGCTGATTGATGGACCAGATGATGGCAAAGTCTCAGTGGAGACCACTAAGGTCGACGGCATGTCCGATCACATCGTAATGCCGGTGACACATACTTTTATGATGAATAACCCACGTGTGATGGCGCAAGCGCTTCACTTTATCGAGTTTGGAGAGTTCGATCCCCAAATTACTTGGCTGGATGGGGTTTTGGACGTGATCGACGAAATCTGTATTGGCCAAGATTGTGCAGAACCAGCTTCGGATTCGACTAGATGACGGCACTGGAGTTGACGTTTTCCGGTGCAGATGTGCTGTTGCCGGAGTATGGTTTAGCTCGCGCTGACCTTAGCATTGCTGATGGTTTGGTGCAGTCAAAACAAACTGGGCGGTGCATTGATTTATCCGGGTATATCGTTTTACCCGGAATAGTTGACCTGCATGGTGACGGGTTCGAGCGCCATATTGCTCCGCGACGTGGAGCAATGAAGCAGATTGCCGAAGGCATACTTTCGGTTGAGGCGGAACTGGCCGCAAATGGAATTACGACTGCTGTCTTGGCCCAATTCCACAGCTGGGAGGGCGGGGTTCGCGGCCCGGAATTTGCTGATCAAGTTTTCAGGGGTATCTCTGAGGTCAAAGATAGTGTTGTTACCGATCTGATCCCGCAGTTGCGATTTGAAACGCATATGCTTGACGATTTTGCGGGACTACCTGAACGCGTCGCCGCGTTGGAGGTTCCCTATTTGGTTTTCAATGATCACTTGCCGCATGACCGACTGGCCGAAGGGCGCACGCCGCCGCGACTTACCGGGCAAGCATTGAAAGCTGGTCGCAGCCCAGAGAACCACTTTGAGTTGCTGAAGACCTTACATGCGCGCCGAAACGAAGTTCCTGCGGCATTGGATGAACTTTGCATGGCCCTTGCCGCGAATGGCGTCCGATTGGGTAGCCACGACGACGCGACCGCTGAAACCAGATCGCAATGGCGTACGCGCGGAGTACGAATATCTGAGTTCCCTGAGACACTTGCAGCCGCAGAAGCGGCGCGGCAAGAAGGGGATTTCATCGTACTTGGATCCCCAAATGTAGTACGCGGGGGATCGCACAAAGGAAACGTGAGCGCGCTTGACTTAATTTCGATGGGTCTGTGCGATGCGCTTGCTTCTGATTACCATTACCCAAGCCCGCGTCGCGCGGCTCTGATGTTGGCAAATAGCGGGTTTATGGATTTGGCTGGCGCTTGGAATCTCGTATCTTCTGGCCCCGCGCGCGTGTTGGGAAAGACTGATCGAGGGTCTTTATCAACCGGAAAACGTGCAGATTTGGTGATATTGGACTCCAAAACGTTCCGGGTTGCGGCCACTTTGTCCGCTGGGCGATTAAGTTATATGTCAGGCGATATTGCTGCCCGGTTTGCTGCCTAAAGTCCAGCGAAGACCTATTTGGTATTCGTAGAGCGCATCAGCGAATGACGCGGTTGAAATGTCCCATCTTTCGACCGGCCTTGACCTCAGCCTTGCCATAAAGATGTAAGGCCACGTCTCGTTCCTGCACAAGATCAGCCACTTTATTCACGTCGTCGCCAATCAGGTTTTCCATCACCACATCCGAATGACGCTGTCCATCGCCCAGAGGCCACCCTGCAACCGCTCGAATATGCTGCTCGAATTGATCCACAGCACATCCATTCTGCGTCCAGTGTCCAGAATTATGAACTCGAGGAGCGATCTCGTTAACTATCAGGCCTTCTGGTGTCACGAACAGCTCGACTCCCATTACGCCCACGTAATCCAACGCGTTCAATATGTTGGCCGCAAGCAATACCGCGTCTGTCCGCATCGCGGGTGGGAGACGAGCCGGGACTGTCGTCGTATGCAAGATGCCATTGCGGTGAACGTTTTCGCCCGGATCGAAACATGAAACTTGGCCGTCCAATCCCCGCGCGGCAATGATTGAAATTTCATGGCTGAAGTCGATGAAACCTTCGAGGATGGCAGGCGCTCCGGCCATCTCCGAAAGCGCTGTTTCAGCATCTTCGGGCCTTAGCAGCCTGACCTGACCTTTTCCATCATAGCCAAACCTGCGGGTCTTTAGAATTGCTGGAGCACCAATCTGTTCAATTGAAATACGCAGACTTTCGAGATCGGTGACATCAGCGAACGGTGCTGTTCGGAGCCCAAGACCCTGCAGAAAGGCTTTTTCGGTCAGACGATCCTGACTAACACGCAAAGCCTCGCGTCCCGGATGGATTGGGCGGTGAGCCTCCAGCAGGTCCAAGGTTTCGGTCGGGATGTTTTCGAACTCGTAAGTGATGACGTCCACCGAAGCAGCAAAGGATGTCAGCGCATCGGCATCGTCATACGCGGCAGTTGTTACATGGGCAGCCACCTGGCCCGCAGGCGGGTTAGGGCCGGGCTCGTAGATGTGGCTTACAAATCCCAGTCGGGCTGCAGCAACCGAGAGCATCCGCCCAAGCTGACCACCACCCAAAATCCCGATTTTCGCGCCGGGTTGCAGTGCCTTACTCATCAACGGGTTCCTTAGGAATAGAAGCGGACAACGCGTCACGCCAGGCGTCCAGCCGTTTGGCTAGCCCTTCGTCCTGTAAGGCAAGAATGCCTGCTGCCATCAACCCTGCATTTGAGGCTCCAGCCGATCCAATGGCCATTGTTGCAACCGGGAAGCCCTTGGGCATCTGAACGATTGAATAAAGTGAATCAACGCCCGACAACGCGCGGGTTTGCACAGGAACACCTATAACCGGCACCCGTGTTTTCGAAGCCATCATGCCGGGTAAATGGGCTGCTCCTCCTGCGCCGGCGATTATCACCTGCAACCCGCGAGACACAGCGCTTTTTCCGTATTCCCATAACCGATCCGGGGTACGATGAGCTGAGACAATGCGTTTTTCATAAGCGATGCCCAGTTCATCAAGAATATTGGCGGATTCCTTCATGGTGGACCAGTCCGACTGGCTGCCCATGATGATTCCAACTTTGATCTCGCCCATCCGCCAGCACTCCGCCCTTAGAAAGAGCGCGCACTATAGCCAAATCCACCTTGGTGGCAATGTAGAGCAGGGTTTTCAGGCGATGATATCTGGGGTCAGACGATCTTCGATCAATCTAATAATGTCTTTGAGGCGAAGTTTCTGCTTTTTCAGCCGTTTTATTGTTAATTGATCTGATGTACCCTTGGCCTGCAGTGCTTCAATCGCTTCGTCAAGATCGCGGTGTTGCCGTCGAAATACTTCGAGTTCGACCCTCAAAACCTCGTCAGTCTTCATGGAAATGTCAGTGGGCGCATTCATGGGCGACTCATGTTTTTGGCGGTGCTTCCTACACAAGATAGTGTCTTGATTTGAATCGGGCCAGCCCTTGTGGACATCCTGAATTGTTCCCATATGTTATTGCAAGCGGTTGCCAGAACGGGGCCGCCACATACGTCGCTTTGGCAAAAAAGGACGAATATACGTGTCGAAACTTACTCTTGGCTCATACCCGCATCTTTTGGGGTTCGAGCAGTTGGAACGCCTTTTGGAGCGGTCAGCAAAGGCCGGAAACGAAGGATATCCACCCTACAATATCGAGCAGACTTCTGATTTTTCATATCGAATTACTCTGGCGGTGGCAGGGTTTGCCGAAGAGGACCTGTCGATTACGATCGAGGATCGTCAACTTGTGATCCGTGGCCGTCAAAACGACGACAGCGAGGGTCGTATATTCTTGCATCGTGGTATTGCGGCACGTCAGTTTCAGCGCATGTTTGTGTTGGCCGACGGGGTCGAAGTGGGCGAAGCGATAATGGAAAATGGTCTGTTGCACGTGGATCTGACCCGCGCCGTTCCTGAAACCGTGGTGCAAACAATCAACATAAAAAAGGGGTAAGGGCTATGAATACACCTATTGAACTCAACACCGAAGGTGACCGCATCGTTTACGTCAAAACGGTCGAGGTTGCTGACCTGCCAAGCGATCTTAGGGATCAGGCGGGCGATTTGGACCAACTTTATGCCGTACACGATTCTGATGGACAACGATTGGCACTGGTAGCGGACCGAAAGCTTGCATTCGTTTTGGCGCGCCAGAACGACATGTCTCCTGTCCCGGTGCACTGAATCGTCGGCGAGGTAAAATTCACTATATAAATGACGTGACATTCCTGCCGGGTCGGGCAATGGATGTGCCCTGATGGGGTGCGACCCCGAGCCAACTTACGGAGACGCGGGAATAATCATGAGCTGGTTTGATTTTGATTGGGTAGATGCGTTTACCGACCGCCCATTTGGTGGAAACGGGTGCGCCGTGGTTCATGATGCGGCGCATCTGCCGGATGACGTTTGCACGTCATTCGTGCGCGAAACCTCTTTGGTGGAGTGCACCTTTACCGGACCATCCGACATTGCTGATGTTCGTGTCCGGTATTTTTTGGCCAGCAGGGAAATTCCTTTCGCCGGGCATCCAACGATTGCCACGGTTCAAGCACTTCGTGCACGTAACCTGTTTTCAGGCGACAGTTTAACTCTGGAGACAGGTGCGTGAATCGTCTCTATCCACCTGAAAGGTGATGAAATTGAGATGACGCAGGTCGCGCCCGAGTTTGGTGATTATGTCCCGGTTGATCTTGTCGCTGCTGCGATAGGCCTACCCGCAGAGGCTATAATTTCACCACCGCAATTTGTTTCTACCGGACTGCCCTGTTGCGTCACGATTCTGCGCGACCACGATGCCTTGCGCGCCGCGCGGCTTGCTTTGGACCCATTGTCCAAAATCGCAGAGTCCGTAGGTCTTGCCAGTTCGGATTTGGCCGAACCTTTCCTAGTGACACTGAATGGTGCGACTAACGCAGGGGATACCTTTTCACGCCTTCTTATGGTACCGCCCAGCCCGCCCGAGGACCCTTTTACAGGTTCCGCGACTGGAGCCATGGCCGCCTATCTTTGGCGTCACGGTTTAATGCAAAAAGATACCTTCATAGCCGAGCAAGGACACGATATGGGTCGGCCTGGGCAAGCAACGGTGACCCGTGTAGGACCAACAGATGCAATGACTGGCGTAAAGGTAGCTGGTCAAGGATTCGTCCTGATGCGTGGGCAGGTGGATCTCCCGGTTTAGGCAACATATCAAGAGCAGCCTGTTCCTTTTCATCAGCACAGTCACCGATGCATGTCCGACGCTTGGTACCATGCTGTCGCTTTGTCCTGAAAAGGGTGTCTGTGAAGACACCACCCTAATTTACCCTGCAATCAGGCCCATACTCTCCAATTTAAGCAGAACCTGATGGGCGCAATTGTCCACTTCGACATTTTCTGTTTCAACGCGCAACTCAGGATCTGCTGGAACATCATAAGGGTCAGAGATTCCGGTGAATTCCTTGATTTTCCCCTCGCGGGCAAGTTTGTACAAACCTTTACGGTCGCGGCGTTCACATTCTTCAATGCTTGTTGCAACGTGCACTTCACAGAAAGCGCCAAATTTCTCAATCTCTTCACGAACCGCGCGACGGGTGGTCTCGTAGGGTGCAATTGGGGCGCAAATTGCAATTCCGCCATTTTTGGTGATCTCACTGGCGACATAGCCGATCCGGCGGATGTTCAGGTCGCGATGTTCTTTCGAAAAGCCCAACTCGGACGAAAGGTTTTTCCTGACTATATCGCCATCCAACAGCGTCACTGGGCGGTCACCCATCTCCATCAGCTTGACCATCAACGCATTGGCAATAGTGGATTTACCCGAGCCGGAAAAACCGGTGAAAAAGACGGTAAAGCCTTGTTGCGAGCGTGGTGGAAAGCGATTGCGCAACTCCTGCACGACCTCGGGGAAAGAGAACCATTCCGGAATATCCAATCCTTCGCGCAAACGGCGACGTAGTTCAGTGCCTGAGATGTTCAGGATTGTAACCTGGTCTTTGTCCAGGATTTCGTCATGAGGTTCGTATTGCGCCCGTTCTTGCACATAAACCATCTGTTTGAAATCAACCATTTCGACGCCAATTTCATCTTGGAACTTGCGAAACAAATCCTGGGCGTCATACGGGCCGTAAAAGTCATCGCCCTTGCTGTTTTTGCCAGGGCCAGCATGGTCGCGGCCAACGATGAAATGGGTGCAACCGTGATTGGCGCGGATCAGGCCATGCCAGACGGCCTCACGTGGGCCGGCCATGCGCATTGCTAGGTTCACCAAAGACATTGAGGTCGTGGATGCAGGGTACTTGTCCAAAACGGCCTCGTAACAACGCACGCGGGTAAAGTGATCTACGTCGCCCGGTTTGGTCATCCCAACGACAGGATGGATCAACAAGTTGGCCTGAGCCTCTTTTGCGGCACGGAAAGTCAATTCCTGATGCGCCCGGTGCAGTGGATTTCGCGTTTGGAATGCCACGATGCGACGCCAACCCAGTTTACGGAAATAAGCACGCAACTCGTTCGGTGTGTCCCGGCGAGCTTTGAAGTCATAGTGGACAGGCTGTTGGATACCTGTAACTGGGCCGCCCAAGTAAACTTTCCCGGCCGCATTGTGCAGATAGTTCACCGCAGGGTGCGCTTGGTCATCTGCGCCAAAGACCATCTTGGCCTCGTGATGCTTGTCCGGCATCCAGCGGTCGGTCACGGTCATTGTGCCCAGGATAACCCCTTCGAGATCGCGCAAAGCAATGTCCTGTCCCAGTTGAATCCGCTCGGCAAAATCCTCGCTGACATCCAACGTGATTGGCATCGGCCACAAGGTACCGTCAGCAAGCCGCATATTATCTACGACGTTGTCGTAGTCAGCTTCGCTCAGGAACCCTTTTAATGGATTGAAACCGCCATTCATCAACAGCTCCAGATCGCAGATCTGGCGCGGCGTCAGATCCCAGCTTGTCAGATCTGCTGCTTCGGCCTTAAGTTTTTGAGCAGACTCGTAAGACACGTAAAGCTCAGGGATTGGTGCCAAGTTGCTTAACATCGTCATAGGAATACTCGTATCTGTTAGATTTTCACGTTTTTCGAAGTGTTGCCAAACGATGTGCCCCGGACTTTCGACAAAGTCCAGAGAGTCCCTGAAACAAAGGATGAAATATGAGGTTTTTACGGAGCTTGGGAAAAATTCCCAAACCCAGAATTATTGACAGGTAAATTTTCCCTTGTTTTCAGTTTGGGGGTCGTCTGTTAGGCAATTTGTTCTTCTTGCTTTAATCGAAGTTCAAGATCCGAGGCCCTCTCCACCGGTAACGCTGGCACAGATTCGGAAACGCCGCGAAGTTGGAAATCGCGCAGTTCGTCTGGGTTTGTTTCAAGGCCAGCTGCAAGCAAGACCGATTGGGAAACGAGGAGTTCGACCCGCAGGGCTTTGGTTTCTGCTTCGAGGCGGCTGGCCACATTGACTGCGTCTCCGATTATTGTTCGGGGCGCGTGTTTGGCTGCGCCAATCTCACCCAGAACCAGATCACCTAAATGCAGTCCCATGCCTATTCTGATTTCTGGACTACCCTCAGCCTTTAGTTGTTGATTGAAACGCTCAAGGGCATGCCCAACCCCCGCTGCGGCATTCAGGCCTGCCAACGCGGAACTGGCCGCGTCTCTGGTTTCAAACATCGCCAACAGACCGTCGCCCATGTACTTGTCTACTGTGCCCCCATTTGCGGTGATCGCCGGTACGATGGCGTCGAAAAACCGGTTCAGCAGAAAGACGATATCATATGGCAACTGCCCGGCAGTTAGGGCGGTGAAGCCGCGCATATCCAAAAAAAGAACCGCTAGCTGCCTTTCCTGCCCTTGACTGGCATGAGCCCTGCCGCGCCCTCCGTCAGGACGAAAAACTCGGAACACGGTCAAAGGTGCTGTCGGGCGTACCTGACAGGCCAGTCTCATACCATCAGGTGCGCCGACGGCCGACAGGCTTCGGGCCTCAATGTCACTTGGTGCCGGTAATTGGTCTCCGCCGTCTTCGACAAATATTCGGCAAGTGGTGCAACGCCCCTTGCCGCCGCACAACGCCGTGTGGGGCACACCATTTGCCTGGGATATTTCCAGCAAGGTCATGCCTTTTTCTGAAACGACCTCGGGGCCATTAACATAACGCACCCGAACGGAATGCCGCCGGCGCCAAAACTTGCGCCCTAGGTAGGTCAATCCGGTCAAAGCCAGTGCCAACCAGAATACCGTCATCGATGCGTCGGTGACGCCAAATAGTGCATCGAACTCTTCTGGAGAAGGCCAATTGTAATGCTCAATATATTGTTCGCGCAAAAACGGGTCGGCAAAGTCTGCCCACAATCGGCGCCCCTCGGTCAACACGCCAGCGAGTGCAAAACCAGGAACAAATACGGCAAATCCAATCAGGTATGGTACAATGGCCCGCCACCAATTGGTCAAGCGCAGCCACATATGCAAGCCAATACACCCATGTATCCAAACCAGAAGGATCAGCAAACTCTGCATCCAGATGGCGGTGCTGGGCCACATCAAGACGATGATGTACCCCATCTCGTCATTGACGCCATAAATTTCATGGGCGTAACGGGTTTGCACGATATGTGCGATTAGCTGAATGGGAATCAGTAACCCTAAAACTGCTTGCAACGCCATGCTTAATGTCATCCGAAGCGTCCGCCGCTGTGCTAACGACAGCAAAGCCAGTGTCGCATGGATGAACAGGGCGACATACAATATGGCACTAAACACATTGTGCCGAGAGACCAACTGACGACTTTCTTGCATCCCATGCAACAGGTCGGTATGAAACAGTCCCAAGCCTATGTTAATAAAGTGGAAAAACGCGAACACAAATAGCACCAGGCCAGTTGCGATCCTAAGTCGGGTTGCCCATCCGCCGCGCCAAAGTGCGTTTTCCAATGAAATCATCCATATCGTGCCCTACTAACGCCGAGTCTGATATGGTGAAGGGCAGGGGTCAATAGACCCCAACCGCAGTTTGCCGACGCACTTGGGTCAGTGAACCTGCTATTAGGCGCAGGAAAAATTTTTAATCGTGCTCCGCCAGAAACTTTTCCGCATCCAACGCGGCCATACAGCCCATCCCGGCACTGGTGACCGCCTGCCGATAAATATGATCCGTTAAGTCACCCGCCGCAAAAACGCCCGGAATCGATGTTTCGGTCGAGCCTGCCTTAGTCACGACATAGCCGCCCATGTGCGTCTCGAGGCTGTCTTTAACCAGCTCATTCGCAGGTGCGTGACCGATCGCGACAAAGACACCTTTACAGGGTATCTCTGTTATTTCCCCACTTTTCACGTTTCTCACACGAACTGCTTCGACACCTAACGGTGTATCAGTGCCGACGACCTCCTCCAGCTCATGGAACCAAAGAGGTTCTATTTTTTCATTCTTCAAGAGCCGATCCTGCAGGATCTTTTCGGCGCGCAATTCATCACGACGGTGTATTAGGGTCACCTTGCTGGCAAAATTTGTCAGAAACAAAGCTTCTTCGACGGCAGTGTTGCCACCCCCAATAACCACGATTTCCTCGCCTCGATAGAAGAACCCGTCGCAGGTGGCACAAGCTGAAACTCCAAAGCCCTTGAATTTTTCTTCGGATGGCAAGCCGAGCCATTTTGCACGGGCGCCAGTGGCCAAAATCACCGCATCAGCAGTGTAAATCGTACCGCTGTCACCAGTGGCTGTGAAAGGGCGTTTGCTTAGGTCTAGGTCATTGATGATGTCGCCGATAACCTCACAGCCCATTGCCTTGACATGATCCTGCATGCGTACCATCAGGTCCGGGCCTTGGACTTCGGTGTCCCCTGGCCAGTTTTCCACTTCGGTCGTGGTGGTCAATTGGCCGCCTGGTTCAATTCCTTGCACCAATATGGGCTCCAACATTGCGCGGCTTGCATAAACGCCTGCGGTGTATCCGGCCGGCCCTGATCCAATAATCAGAACCTTCGTGTGTCGTGTCTCTGCCATGGTGCCCCCACTCAATCTGCCTGCCTCGGGCTGCAGCCCGCCGCGATTGGATATAGCGACGGCAGCAGGGGGCTTAAAGCCCTTTTGAACAATGAAGTTGATATGCCAGGTTTTCGTAGAAAAGAGATGGAATGCGATCAAAATGCAGAATGTTGCGCTGAGGCGAAAGATTATTGCGCATTAGCAGGGCGCTGTTATAAGAACTGGTAAATTTCAGGAGTCATTGATGGTTACGACGCGGCTGGATGAGATCGATCGAAAAATTCTGGCTGAACTGCAGTCCGACGGTCGAATGACTAATGTCGAGCTTGCAAAACGTGTCGGTATTTCCGCACCTCCATGCCTGCGGCGCGTGCGCACGTTGGAAGACGCAGGGTATATACGTGGTTATCACGCTGAGGTTGATGCCCGCGAATTGGGTTTTGAAGTTCAGGTTTTTGCTATGGTTGGACTGGAGAGCCAGGCTGAAACCGAACTGAGCACTTTTGAAGAACGATGCCGCGAATGGCCGCTGGTTCGGGAATGTCATATGTTGAATGGCGAAGTGGACTTTATCCTGAAATGCGTAGCGCCAGATTTAAGCAGCTTTCAACAGTTTCTAACGGGTGAATTGTTGACGACACCCAATGTGGCCAGCGTAAAAACGTCACTTGTTATCCGAGGCGCAAAAGACGAGCCAGGCGTGCCATTTGACGTCTTGGAAGAACGGATGAACCGGACCGCCTGACCGTGTTTTTTGTTTGGTCAGCTTTGCAGGGCGGCAGCAATGAAACCACAGTCAAATAGATCACCCAACTAAATAAAATCTGCATCATGCCCCCGCACTGGCATTAACGATCAATGCATTACGCGGTTATTGCATCAATTTCACCGTCTCCGGCGCGCGGCACCAGCAACGGCCCGAAATCACTCAACGAATCTATGTGGTGAAATAAGTTGAGATAAATGGAGCGCAAGGAATGACTGATCGTTCGAACGGCATTTGAGCCAGGGTGATAGGTTTCAAACTGCAGTCCGTCGACGCGGATCACAGAGTGTCTTCGCAAGCAGATGTGAAACAGTTCGACAGGCGTCGGCGGGAGGGTCTGGATTACACCCATTCCGTCCTGAAACTCGCTTACTGGGGTAAGCATCGGCTGACCGCCATTCAAATGCCGCAGATGAGGCGGTGTGCTCAATAGTCGAGCAGCCGGGCCAGCGATAACGCCAGACATCGGCTTTTGCATCCCAAAGGTGTCCGCCATGATTCGCGTCAGAGGCCTAGTTCGGCCGCGTGAGTCTTCGCGCCCCGGAATCAGCGTAACGGAGCCTTTCCACAACACCGTTTCAGATGATCCACCATGCGTCAGAACTGAATCGCCGGGCAACAGATCTTCGATGGCCATAGGCCCTTGTTGCGTTTCCACTAAGGAACCGCGCGTGAAGGCACAGAATGCATCTTCGAACATTGGCAATGCGGGTGCAATGTGGCGTGTTTGCGAAAAGTCCCCGTTTTCCAGTAACGCACTGACTTCATAGCGCCGCAGTTGCGGTTTTTGCTTTGCCCCTGGCTGAGGTGCTTCGCGCAGCAGAGGCGATGTCTCGACGGCGTTTCTCGCCGCGCGGGCCAGTGAATTTGGAATAGCCATTTATTCCGTCCCCTCTTGTACTTCCGTGCAGGCGGGCTGAACCCCTCGCATACCCGCCAGACGGTCTTGTTCATTGCCTTCGATCAACAGGGCAGCCGCAGAACGGATTTCACAGTGAAACCGAACCGCAAAAAGAAACACTTTGTTTTGGCCAATTTAATGACCCCCCAGACAAACTCTTTAACTGCAGGCTTTGACCACCTGCGCGCACATGCTCCGAAAAAAAAACGACGCAAACCCATCTGCGACGTCGCACACCAGACCGGAGCACAGTTTGGCGTGCGTTTTGCCCATTGGAACTGGCAGCTTAGTTCCGAAGGGGCCCGCATCAGAGCCGACCTGCCAAGCGGCGCGCAACTCTGGCGGAATGGCTTGAAACCCGCTTCCATGGCATTTCCGGTTCGTGCGCCATTACGGCCGCAACAACGGCGGTCAGAAAGCGTGATTTTGGCTTCATTTTCTTGTCCTGCTCTGCATCGGGCTAGCGCCCTTGTTTCCGTTACAACACTAAATCTGACGCGGGTTTGCGGCAGGGATAAGGCTGATCCGGGATGAATTGAGGACAAATTGAAGGTTTCGTGTACCTCTTTGTTAACCTGACGGGTACTCTCAGACCAAAATCCAAGGTAACACCCTGACCACTTGTGAAAAATTGAAACGATTCTGAGTCAGGTAAACACAATAATTGTGGCGGAAAAGTGGCGGAGTTGCCATATTTACGCCCGAAATTAAAGTCTTATCGCCGCAATCAAGCGCCCATAGTCTGCCTCTTTGGCGTGGGTGGCGCGTCGATAGGAAAAAAACTTTTCCGGGTCAGAATATGTGCAATGCCGCGTCCATTCAGACTGTCCCACGCCAGCTTCGCGAAGTCTGTGCAGGCCAAAGGCAGGTAGGTCAAAATGCAGTCTGTCGCCCTGTCCATTGGCAAAAAATCTGGCATTGTCGTGCGATGCCATCAAAAACTCGTCCATAAATTCAGGGCCAACTTCGTAAGCCCGCTGCGAAATTGTAGGACCAATAACGGCTGAAGTATTACTCCGTCTGGCGCCGAGCGTTTCCATCGCGTCCAGTGTCGCTTCCAAAACGCCGTCCAGTGCCCCACGCCAGCCTGCATGCGCGGCACCAATAACTTTTGCATCTGGATCAGAGAATAAAACTGGTTGGCAATCTGCGGTGAGGACGGTCAGGGCGAGACCAGGTGTGGAAGTAACAAGGGCATCCGCCTTGGGTTTACTTCCTTCGATCGGCGAATCCACAGTTAGCACAGCGGGGGAATGCACCTGATGTACCCCAACCAACGCATCCGGCCCAACCTCCATTGCCTCAGCGACACGTCGGCGATTCAATGCCACGGCTTCAGTCAGATCTGATGAACCAAAACCACAATTCAATCCGGCAAAGATCCCGGAAGACGCGCCGCCGCGCCTGCTGAAGAACCCGTGTTTGACAGGCGATAGCAATTCCGAGGTGAGAATTTCCAAGGTCATGGCTCCAATCCCGGTGGCAGCGCTGCAGATGGCGGATAAATACCAAGCACCTTGAACAGGTTTCCCATTTCATTGGGATGCGTCAACCGTCGATGTGCCAAGATATGCGCTTCGAGCGCCTGGCCTTGAAGTGACGAGGCCAAGTTCTGTGCCCGCGCAGTTATCCCCAAGCGCTCCAAATACACGCCTTGCGGGGTGAGGCGCGAAAAACTGCATCCTGCCGATTGGGCTGAGCGCGCTATGGCTTCGAAATCTACATGAGCCGTCAAATCTGCCTTTCCCGGCTCTTCAAGTGGATCGGAATGTTTGTGGTCCCGAAGGGCCTGAAAGGTGTCGCCCAATGCCCGCCAATCACCGTAATCGACGATCAGGGCCATGCCGCCACAGGTCGCAATCCGTTCCGCAGCCGAGGATATGACTGGAACTGCCGCTGCACAACATTCGACCAGATCACCGTCATTAGTGTCAGTGAGTCGGTCCTTGAGCAAAGTTTGAGCGGCCCGCGTCCCAAGGCCAAAATTTAAGGATTTTCCGTCCGACCCAACCAACCGTTCGCGCCATCCATCGCCATCCCTTAAGAACTGGCGAATCGGTAGTGCGTCGAAAAATTCGTTTGCGATAAGGAATAGCGGAAGTGCGGGCAAATCTGAGATTGAGGAGATCCACTTTGGCGAGTAATCCCGCAACGTTTCACGCTGAATTTCTCGCAGGGTCGGTGATGCTTCGAGCAAAAAGATTTCAGCGGCATCGTGAAATCCGGGCACTTGTCGCGTCGCACGGAGAATATCCGCCATCAACGTTCCGCGCCCAGGTCCCAATTCGGCAAGGCAAATTTGTGCGGGCCGGCCCTGATCCACCCAACATTGCGCGATGCATAGCCCGATCAATTCTCCGAACATCTGACTTATTTCGGGTGCGGTTGTGAAATCACCCCGCGAACCCAGTGGATCGCGGTTGGTATAGTACCCATGTTTTGGGTGTAACAAGCATTCCGTCATATAGTCGGCCACGGTGAGCGGACCGTTTTGCTGAATTCGCGCGATAAGAATATCTTTTAAGCTCATGCGTTTCGCCGGGCGCGTAAGGCAAACCAAACGCCCAGTGCAATCATTGGGAGTGACAAAATCTGCCCCATTGTCAGTCCGTATCCGCCAATATGAAAAGCCAATCCTAGTGGGTTTCCTGCCGAAACGAATTGCACATCAGGTTGGCGAAAGAATTCGACGATGAATCTCGAAATGCCATACCCCGCTAAAAAGACGCCCATGACAAACCCGGGAGTGCGAAAACAATCGCGACGATAAACCAGCCACAAAAGCAACCCACCCAAAAGCAACCCTTCCAATATCGCCTCATACAGTTGCGAGGGATGCCGTGCGCATACGCCAGCAATAACTCCGGGACAGTCCTGCGCAGCAGCGCCGGGAAAAATAACAGCCCAAGGCAACTCAGATGGTCGGCCCCATAGTTCGGCATTGATGAAATTTGCCAATCGTCCAAGAAACAGCCCGGGCGGAACCGTATAAGCGACTAAATCGGCTAATGATAAAATTGCTATGTCATGTCTTCGCGCGAAAACATATGTCGCGATCACGACACCCAAGAGCCCGCCATGAAACGCCATACCACCTTGCCAGACCATCAAAATCTCTAGCGGATGCGAAAGGTAATATCCGGGTTGGTAGAACAGAACAAATCCCAAACGCCCACCCAGAATCACGCCCAGGATGATCCACGTAATGAAATCTTCCAGCTGTTCGGGCTTGATGGGCGGTGTATCTGCGGGCCAAAGAGTAGGCCGACGAAGCGCCCCAGCAGCCATGCGCCATGCGATCAGAATGCCCGCAATATAAGCCAGCGCGTACCATCTGAGTGCAAGTTCCATCCCGAAAATCGAAATCGAAAAAAGTTCGGGGGATAATTCGGGGAAGTCTATTACAGCCTGCATGTGCGTCTCATTGCCCGGGGTGCACGGGTCAAGTCAACCTTGAGCCTGCGCGATACATTGCCCATATAGGAATTGAGTACGCTATCGGAGTACAGACATGCAGACCCGTAACAAAATTTTGGACGACATGTCCCAACTTATGACCAACGCTATGGGTGTTGCCCAGGGCGCCCGGGAAGAAGCCGAGAATGCGATGAAATCGATGATAGATCGTTGGTTGGCTGATCGTGATTTCGTGACACGCGAAGAATTTGATGCTGTTCGCGCCATGGCCCAAAAAGCACGCGAAGAAAATGCAGCGTTAGAAGCGCGTCTTGCGGAAATTGAGGCGCAACTGAACAAGTAGCGTGCAGGCTACTGTCGACTTCAGAAAAAAATGGCAAAGATGTACACCGCGCGGCCCATACGTGGGATCTTGCGGTGCGGTGTATCTTGACGCATCGCGGCAATTAATCAAGGCAAAGCTACAATCTTTGCCAATATTTTGATCGGCGTTGCCTACTATCCACAACTTATTGCACATTTCCCCAAAAATGGGGGTTGCCACAGACTCTGCCACATCGCACCATATTTAGTACAGGCCCAAGGGGGAAGCCCGGCTTGTAGAGCAGGCAACTAGCGCTGGGGCGCTGCCAGCCCCCAACTGCTAGAGATTAGTGAGGTGGCATAATGGCCCTTTCCGAGCAGTATCTCGAAGAAGATCTTCATCCAATCGACATTGTTGAACATCTTGCCGAACATCACGACTGGGATTTCGACCGGATCGGTGATGATCAAATTGCCATGGCAGTGGAGGGGCAGTGGCGAACTTATTCAATTACACTGGCTTGGTCCAACTATGACGAAACGCTGCGTATGGTCTGTTCGTTCGAGATGGAACCGCCAACAGACCGTGAGGCTGAACTGTATGAACTGCTCAATAAGATGAATGACCAGTGCTGGGCCGGAGCATTCACATACTGGGCTAATCAGAAACTGATGGTTTATCGCTATGGTCTCGTTTTGGCTGGTGGCCAGGCAGCCAGCCCAGAGCAGATTGACACGATGATAAACGCTGCAGTTCTGAGCGCAGAGCGTTATTATCCTGCGATCCAACTGGTTACTTGGGGCAATCGAACCCCGGAAGAAGCGATGCAAGTCGCCATTGCAGAGGCCTACGGCCGCGCGTAAAGCTTTGCCCCGAACTGCATCGCATGGGAGGGGCAAGGATGGATGTGTCGCATGTTGCTGAACGGGGACTCGTGCTTCTGGGATGCGGCAAGATGGGATCGGCGATGTTGGCGGGCTGGCTGGATCACGGTCTGCCCGCAAGGTCGGTTTGGGTGATTGATCCATTCCCCTCGGATTGGTTGAAATCGCAAGGTGTAAGAATCAATGCCGCTCTACCTGAAGCACCTGCCGTAGTTTTGGTTGCGGTCAAACCACAGATGATGGGCGAGGCTCTACCAACCATCAAGGCGTTGGGCGGCGGTGAAACTCTGTTCATATCCGTTGCGGCCGGTTCTTCGATCGACACATTTGAGCAGATATTAGGTGGCGAAACACCAATCGTTCGTGCGATGCCCAATACCCCGGCCGCCATCCGACGGGGAATAACGGCGCTGGTCGGAAATTCAAAAACCTCTGACACAGACATGGCGTTGGCGGAAAACCTTCTGTCAGCCATTGGCGAAACTGTTCGTTTGGAAGATGAGCATCAGATGGACGCTGTCACTGGCCTCAGCGGTTCGGGGCCAGCCTATGTCTTTCACCTGATCGAAACTCTCGCCGCAGCGGGTGAGGCTCAGGGTCTGTCGCCTGATCTGGCGATGAGGTTGGCTAAGTCAACGGTTGCGGGTGCCGGGGCTTTGGCGATGGCGGCCGAAGAAGACCCGGCACAACTACGCAAAAATGTAACCTCGCCAAACGGTACTACCCAAGCAGCTTTGGAGGTTTTGATGCACACAGAAGAAGGTTTCCCCAACCTTTTGCACCGAGCAGTTCAGGCGGCGACAGAACGTTCGAAGGAGCTGTCGCGTGAGTAAGATATCGTTCGATGACTTTCTCAAGGTCGATATCCGTGTCGGCAAGGTGGTTCGTGCGGAACCTTATCCAGAGGCACGTAAACCCGCGATCAAGATGTGGATAGACTTTGGTGACGAGATCGGCGAGCGCAAGACATCCGCTCAGGTAACGGCTCATTATGATCCTTCGGGTTTGGTCGGAAAACAGGTTATGGCCGTCGTCAACTTTCCGCCGCGCCAGATCGGGCGGTTCATGTCCGATGTGTTAGTTCTGGGATTGCCGGATAAAGACGGAGAGGTTGTGCTGATCAGTCCAGATCAACCAGTACCGCTTGGTGGCAGGATGCATTAGTTGCTGTGCGATATGGGTTAGGCTGCCCCTATACCGCACTAGGGCAAAGTAACCGAAAGAATGCGCACAACAATGGTGCACGTGGCACTGGACAATATCTCAACAATCGCCGTAGGTCGCCGCTTGCCAAATCCTGTCTAGCCTTCGACTGCTTCTCGCCAATGCTTGCGGCATAATGAAACATAAGTTTCATTTCCGCCAATTTGTACCTGTGCACCTTCGGTTATCGCATTGCCGTTCTCGTCCTGACGGATGACCATGGTAGCCTTGCGTCCGCACTTGCAGATTGTACGTACTTCTCGCATTTCATCGGCTAACGCCAAAAGGGATGCCGATCCAGGAAACAGCTTTCCCTGGAAATCGACACGCAAACCGTAAGCCAGCACAGGTACGTTCAGATCATCTACTGCGCGGGCCAGTTGCCACACCTGATCTTCGGTCAGAAACTGCGCCTCATCCACAAAAACACATGCCACAGAACCCGCGTTCAAGCGGTTTTGAATCATGTTGAAAACATCATCATCTTCTCGGAAGGTGTCCGCTTGTTCCGAGATCCCTATTCGCGATGCTATGCGCCCCGAACCCGCGCGTCCGTCGATTTTTGCGGTCAGTAGGTATGTCTCCATACCCCGTTCGCGATAATTATGGGATGCTTGCAATAATACGGTCGATTTTCCCGCGTTCATCGTTGAATAGTTAAAATACAACTTTGCCATGGCGCGGGTCTAATTCGCCCGGACGTGCGGGGCAAGACAACAATTAGCGTACAATACGCGACGCCGCCATTGCAGTTGCCGGGGTTGAGCATGAGCTCTTGGGGATGGATACCCCCGCTTCCACAACAGCGCCGCCGCAGGCCAACATTTGGCCAGAACGTAGCAAGGCGAAAATCCAGCCCCACCATTACTCTTTACCGGCTCGAACGGCCGCCACTCACTCACAAAATCCCTGCATATCTGAGGGATGCTTGAATTATGGCATTTCATTTGTGAGACAAATATGGGAAATTTGCCCACCCTTTCCCCGACACGGACAGAATTGGGGCGGTTGCGTAGGAAGCAAAGGTAGCACACATGGCAGATATCGGGGCCTATTTGAAAAAGCACACCGAGGCATTGGTGAAAGATGTCGGCATCGAAGCCGCGTGCGAAATTACCGGCAAGTCCAAGGCAACACTTGGGCGATATTACTCGGACAATGCGGAACACACTGATCGGTTTATGCCGGTAGATGCGGTGGCGAGGCTTGAAACTGTTGCGACCTATCCGCATGTGACGTCGGCGTTGGCGGACCTTCAAAACATTACTTTGTCCTACGACTGCCGAAATTCGGATACTCCGCGCACCGGAGGTGTGAATGCGGACGTTATCGCTTTAAGCCAACGATTTGCGATGTTGATGACGGAATATCACGCCGCAATCGAAGACGGCATAATAACGATGAACGAGGCAAAGCGTCTGCTAAAGGAAACCAGTCTTTTACAACAAGTACTGATCGAGATGAAGCTACATTTGGAAGAGGAAAGCGTCAGCTAATCGACCAGCTTTTACCCTATCACTTTCTATGTAGTTCAGCGACTGCGTCGGTCTTCTCAAGCGTGCCGTTTGACCAATACAGAGCCGACTGAATACCCCGCGCCAAATGAGCAGATCAGTCCAACGTCTCCTTCTTCCAAGTCATCCGAATATTTGGAAAACGCGATAATAGACCCTGCAGATGACGTATTCGCATAATCCTGCAGTATATTTGGTTGCTCACCGGGTTCGGGTTCGCGCCCCAGTACCTTTTTCCCAATGAAATCATTCATGGTTTTGTTTGCTTGATGCAGCCATAGGCGTTTTAGATCTCTGCTGGTTATCGATTCTTCTTCCATATGACTGGAAATATGCTTGCTTACCAGCGGCAGTACTTCCTTAAATACTTTGCGACCGTTCTGCATGAATTGCATATCGCGCCTGTCGACCAGGCCGTCGGGGCGCGAGCGGCGAAGGAAACCATTGTTGTTTCGGATGTTGTTTGAAAATTGGGTCGCGCAACGGGTCGAAACTATTTCGAAATGCGGTCCCTTCGCGTCTTCCATGCGTTCAATCAGAGTTGCTGTTGCAACGTCGCCAAATATGAAATGGCAATCTCGGTCCCGCCATTCCAAATGGCCTGAACATATCTCGGGATTGACAACAAGCGTTGATCTGACCGAACCCGAACGTACCATATCGGCAGCTGCCTGTATTCCGAAGGTAGCGGACGAACAGGCGACATTCATGTCAAACCCAAAGCCATTTGTTCCCAGTGCTTGTTGGATTTCGATTGCAATTGCAGGGTAGGCGCGTTCGTGGTTCGATGCCGCGCAAATCACCAAATCCACCTCTTGCGCCGAACGCCCGGCTTTTTGCAGGGCCTTGTTGCAGGCGTCGACAGCCATTTCGGTCATTATCCCGGGCTCTTCGTCCGATCGCTGCCTCAAGGTCGGATGCATGATTTCGGGATTCAGAACGCCGGATTTGTCCATAACATAGCGGTTCTCAATTCCCGAGGCCTTTACGATAAACTCCTCGGACGAATGTTGTATCGGTTCCACCTCACCGGCGTCGATGGCTTTAGCGTTTTCCGCGTTCTTCCTGTCGGCGAAAGAATTGAACGCTTCGACAAGCTCGGCATTTGTTATGACGTTTTTGGGCGTAAAGACTCCGGTACCGGTGATGGCGGGCGTATACATGGCGCGTCCTGAATGTTTCGGATCTGCACAAAATGCAATCACACATGAGTTTGATCAAGAGATGTTGACCCGAGGGAACTTGAATAGATCTTTAACTTCACATATTGAATGGTTCAAAAAATGAAGTAAATCGCTTTGGAAGCGTGGAGTCTCCGTATGACAGACGACATTAGTTCCCGACTGGCGCGCCTTAGTCCTGAAATTCAGGCAATGATGGGTGTGTATGCTCTGTACTGGAAACTGGAAGAGAGTTTTGACCAAATCGAAACCGATCTGAGTCATCAGGAATGCCACATGTTGATTAAATTGGATGAACCGAAGCGCATGGGAGTTCTTGCCGCAGATATGTTGACCGTCCCGTCTACAATCACCGCTACCGCGGATGCTTTGGAAGCATCGGGCTATCTTTCACGTCAGCGTGACCCCGAAGACAGGAGGGCTTGGCTACTGGTGTTGACGGAGCAGGGCAACCATGCCCGCAGCATGCTTGAAACAGCGGCGGGAGAGGTCTTTCACCGCGCCTCTGGCTTGAATAACACGGAAACAGCCGAGTTCGCGCGCTTGGCGCGAAAAATCCGAGATAACATTATAGAAACTGGAATTCCCGAAGGATTGAAGAAATGAAATTGCTGATTTTTCTGAGCATTTTTCTGTCCACTGCCACCACACCTGTTTTCGCCGATCAAACAACGAAACCTGTCAAACTGATGCAGGTCCGTGAAACCACGCCGGGTTTCTCGCGTCAATTCTTTGGACGAGTCGCCGCACGGCAAACTGTAGATTTGGCTTTCCAGGTCGGCGGTCAAATAGTCGATATGCCGATAACCGAGGGATTCGTCATCCCGAAGGACGGGTTAATTGCGCGTTTGGATCAGGAGCCATTCGAATTAAGACTGAACCGGGCAAGACTGCAAAAGGATCAAGCTGATCGAACCGTTGCGCGTCTGTCGCGTTTGCGTGGCACAGCCGCCAGTCAAGTTGCCGTGGACGACGCGGAGACAGCGGCGCAATTGGCGGCTATTGCTGTTCGGGACGCCGAATATGAACTGGAACACGCCACACTTACCTCACCTTTTGACGCGTTAGTGTCCAGCCGGGCAGTTGAAGCGTTCACAACAGTTTCAGCAGGCACGCCAATTGTGCGAATTCACGATATGTCGGAGTTGCGGATTGAAGTGGATGTGCCCGAGATTCTTTTCCAGCGCACGGGTCAGCAGGATGACATCGAAATCACGGCAAAGTTTCCTGTCAGTGACGAGATATTTCCACTGGAGATTCGCGAATTCGATGCCGAGACTTCCAGCGTGGGACAGACATTTCGCATTCAGTTTGGCCTAACACCACCAGAAGGCCTGCAAATCTTGCCTGGCTCGTCCGTGACTGTCACTGCAAAGGTGCAAGATAACCGCACTGGCATTGTTGCTCCGGCAACTGCAATAATTGCCGATGCAAAAGGTGACTTGGGCGTGATGGTGTTTTCTCCTGTCGGCGCAGATGAGGGAACAGTGAGCCGTGTTTCCGTAAAGATCGAGCCAACGCAAACAGGTGATGTGCGCGTTCTGGAGGGGCTCTCGGATGGTGACGAAATTGTTGTTGCGGGTGGGAGCTCATTGGATGACGGTCAAACCGTCCGCCGCTTCACTGGCCTTTCCAACTAAGGTTCTGATCAATGAATATCGCTCGTTCTTCAATTGATCGGCCTATTTACACGTGGCTGATTATTCTTATCGCCTTATTTGGGGGCATCTGGGGATTTTTTTCGCTGGGGCGATTGGAAGACCCGGCCTTTACCATCAAGAATGCGGTCATCATTACAGAATACCCGGGTGCGACGGCCGAACAGGTCGCCTTGGAAGTCTCGGAGCCTTTGGAATCCGCCATTCAGCAGATGGGCGAGGTGGACACCATTACGTCCGTAAATCAACCTGGCCGTTCAATCATTGAGGTAGAAGTCAAGTCCACCTACGACGGAGACCAGCTCCCCGATATTTGGACCCGTTTACGAGCCAAAATACGGGACGCGGCACGTGCATTGCCGTCCGGCGTTGGCGCGCCTTTCGTCAATGATGGGTTCGGCGATGTCTTTGGGTTGTTCTACGCTGTGACTGCCGAGGGTTTTTCGGATTCTGAAAAGCATGAGTTGGCAACGTTTTTGCGACGGGAATTGCTAAGCGTCGAAGGCGTTGCCGATGTCGAAGTTCAAGGCCTGCCGGAAGAAGCCATCTTCATCGAACCCAACCTGGCAATAACCGTGAACCAGAATGTACCGCTACAGGCTATAACTGACGCGATAACAAATGCAGATTCGGTAAACTCCTCGGGTTCCTTGCGGTCGGACAGTGACCGAACAACAATTCTGACAGCGGAAGGATCGGACAGCGTTTCGGCCATTGCTGGGTTGTCTGTTGGATCACAGGGTCAGGTCATCAACCTTTTTGACACAGCCGACGTCTACCGTGCTCGGCAAAGCGACCCCGAGGTTATTATCCGATACGATGGGGTCGAAGCGTTTACGCTCGGTATCGCTGGTTTGGCGACCGAAAACATCGTTGAAGTGGGCAAACGCGCAGATGCCAAGTTCGCGGATCTTGATGCTGATATTCCATATGGCGTTGAAATTCTTCCCATATATCAGCAGCATGTCGTGGTAGAACAGGCTTCGAACGATTTTCTCGTGAACCTAGCCATGTCAGTGACCATCGTAGTCGCTGTTTTGGGCATTTTTATGGGATGGCGGGCAGCTGTTGTTGTTGGCGCAACCTTGCTGCTGACCGTTGTCGGAACGCTGTTGTTCATGTCCCTGTTTTCGATCGAGATGGAACGGATCTCGCTGGGTGCGTTGATTATTGCCATGGGAATGCTGGTGGATAACGCCATTGTGGTGGCCGAAGGGATGCAGATCGCAATGTTGCGTGGTAAACCCTCGCGCGACGCTGCCGAAGATGTCGCGTCGAAAACGCAAATACCTCTGCTTGGTGCCACTGTGATTGGCATAATGGCATTTGCCGGTATCGGCCTAAGCCCGGATGCGACCGGAGAGTTCCTGTTTTCGCTATTTGCTGTAATCGGCATCTCGCTGCTGCTTAGTTGGATTTTGGCGATTACTGTGACCCCGATGCTGGGACACTATTTCTTTAAACAGGGCAAAGAGGGCGAGATCGATGCATATGGAGGAATTTTGTTCCGCGTCTACGGGACGATCCTGCGCTGGGCCCTGAGATTTAAGTGGCTGGTTGTTGCGGGTCTCATCGGGATTACGGTCGCATGCTACGCTGGCTTCGGACTGATGAAGCAACAGTTTTTCCCCGATTCAAATACACCGTTGTTTTTTGTGCACTACAAACTGCCCCAAGGTACGCCAATTGCACGTACTGCGCAGGACATGGCCGTTTTCGAGAACTGGCTTAGCGAACGGGAGGATGTCGTATCGGTCACAACTTTTGTGGGTCAGGGGGCAACGCGTTTCATGCTCACTTACTCGGCAGAAAAGCCGAACCCAAGCTATGGTCATATGGTCATTAGAACAGCGAGCCTTGACGATATCCCAGGTTTGCAGGCGGATTTAGCGGCATTTGGGGCTTCGCAATTCCCAGAAGGCGAGTTCCGCACAAGACGGTTGGTTTTCGGGCCGGGCGGTGGCGATCCGATTCAAGCGCGCTTTTCAGGCAGTGATCCGGTTGTTCTTCGTCAGCTTGCGGAAGAGGCTGTTCAAGTCATGTCTCAGGCTTCGCCGAATGCATTGCATGTGCATCATGATTGGCGTGAAAAAGAATTGGCAGTGCAGCCGATATACGCCACCGAACGGGCGCAGACGGCTGGCGTCGCGCGTGAGGATATTGCAGCGACTCTACAGTTCTCGACAGACGGGATAACGGGTGGAGTTCTACGCGAGCGCGACCGACAGATTCCGATTATTCTGCGTAGGTCGGCAGATGGAGACTATTCCATTGTCGATCAGGTTGTTTATTCAGATCAGTCCGAGCGTTTTTTGCCTATCGAGCAAATGGTAGACGGGTTCGAATACAGATCATTAGATACGCTGGTGCATCGTCGCGACAGGGTTCTGACCATTACCGTTGGCGCAGACATTCCGCCTGACATGACTGCAGCTCAGGTCCATTCAGAAGTCCGAGCAGCAGTCGAAGCAATTGAACTTCCTTTAGGTTACGACATGGAGTGGGGCGGCGAGTATGAAAATTCAGGTGACGCTCAACAAAGCCTGGGTCGGCAATTGCCGTTGAGCCTGTTGATCATGGTTCTGATATCGGTCCTTTTGTTCAATGCAATCCGGCAGCCGATCATCATATGGTTGCTTGTGCCAATGTCCGTCAATGGAGTCGTGATCGGCCTGCTGGGAACTGGACTGCCCTTCACATTCACGGCGCTTTTGGGGTTGCTAAGCCTTTCGGGTATGTTGATCAAAAATGGCATCGTGCTGGTCGAGGAAATTGATTTGGTTCGTGCTACGGGTGAGCCTCTTCGCAAAGCTATCATCGAGGCGTCCGTGTCACGTCTTAGGCCTGTTATGCTGGCGGCTATAACCACGATTTTGGGTATGGCCCCACTTCTGACCGACGCATTTTTCGTCTCGATGGCAGTTACGATCATGGGCGGGTTGGCCTTTGCTACGATCCTCACAATGGTCGCAGCACCGGTTTTTTACTCAATTTTCTTCTCTCGCGAAGAGAAACGAGAGTTTGCTTCTGTTTGACCAAGCGAGGGCGGTAGGTTCAGCCGCCTTCATCCATCTCTGAGTCATAGTGAAAATAAAAGCATGACAGCTTGTTGCCGTCCGGATCGCGAAGGTAAGCGACGTAGAAGTCGGGCTTGTAGCGGTTTCTAATACCCGGGACGCCTTCATTCATTCCGCCGTTGTTAATACCAGCCGCATGAAATTGTCGAACCTGATCCGCGCTTTTGGCCGGAAAGGCAATCATCGTCCCGTTACCTACGCTGGCCGGCTTGGCATCAAATGGTTGGCATATCCAAAACCCGGTTCCTTGGCCCGCATTTTTTCCCCAGCCAGCCCAACCACTTGACCAGCCGGGAAGGCGCGGTTGCTCAAGGACGGAAAATATCGCGTCGTAAAACCGAATGGCGCGACTAAGGTCGTTCGTTCCGTATGTCGTGAATAAATTCATAGGACACCTGCACGGACTGACTGGTCAACGATGCAGTAGGTTACCAGATTCTCAAAGAAAAGAGACCCCGGTAACTACCGGGGTCCTACTAGTCTTTTGTTGAAATCATGCGTTAGCCCTGTAGGGATTTTACCCCTACATCGCCCTCTGTTTGCGCCTTTATGGCCATTGCAACCGCATGGCTGGCGGCAGCAGTGGTGTAATATGGAATTTTGTCGAACAAAGCGATCGATCGGATGGCTTTGCTGTCCTCAACCGCCTGCGCACCTTCGGTAGTGTTCATCACCAGTTGCACCTGGCCGTCTTTCATCATGTCTACGATGTCAGGACGGCCTTCGTACACTTTGTTCACGGCCTCACAGTCTACACCATGTCCTGACAGCCATGACTGCGTGCCCCGTGTCGCAACAAGCGTGAATCCCTGCGCGGCCAGAAGTTGCGCGGCCTCAAGCATCATCGGCGTCTTGTCCGCGTCCTTGATCGAAATGAACGCTCGACCGGACGAAGGCAATACCATCCCGGCGCCCATCTGAGCCTTGAGAAAGGCGCGGGGGAAATCGCGGTCCCAACCCATGACTTCACCCGTTGAGCGCATTTCAGGGCCGAGAAGTGTATCGACCCCGGGGAAGCGGGCAAAAGGAAGAACTGCTTCCTTTACTGAGAACCAAGGCATGTCTGGGTCGGCCAGCGTCATCTGGTCTGCGATCTCGGTGTCCTTGCCTTCTTGATAGGCCGGGCGCAGCGGGAAGTTCGAAAGCTTCTCGCCCGCCATTATGCGAGCGGCAATCGAAGCAATCGCGCTGTCCGTTGCCTTGGCGACAAATGGCACTGTACGTGAGGCGCGCGGGTTTACCTCGATAAGATAAATCTCATCTTCTTTGATCGCGAATTGGACGTTCATTAGGCCCACGACGTTCAGGGCTTTGGCCAGCTTGAATGTCTGGTTCTTGATTTCTTCGATGATTTCATTGGTAAGTGAATATGGAGGCAGAGAACAGGCGGAGTCCCCCGAGTGAATTCCGGCCTCTTCAATATGTTGCATTATGCCGGCGACATGTACATCCGTTCCATCGCAAAGCGCATCCACGTCCAACTCAACTGCACCAGACAGGTAACTATCCAGCAATACCGGACTGTCTCCTGAAACGACTACGGCTTCGTTAATGTATCGCTTCAGCTGGTCCATATCGCGAACAATTTCCATTGCACGTCCGCCCAATACATAGGACGGGCGGATTACCAATGGAAATCCGATTTCTTCTGCGATTTCCAACGCTTCGGAATCGGTTGAGGCGATACCGTTCTTTGGCTGCTTCAAGTTCAATTCATTGACCAAGGCTTGAAAACGTTCGCGATCTTCGGCTAGGTCGATAGCATCAGGAGTCGTTCCGAGTATCGGAATGCCTTCCGCCTCAAGCGCGTTGGCGAGTTTCAACGGAGTCTGACCGCCAAACTGAACTATTACACCGTGCAAGGTGCCGTTCTCCTGTTCCTTGGTCAGAATTTCCATAACGTGTTCAAACGTCAGCGGTTCAAAATACAGCCTGTCCGAAGTATCGTAGTCTGTACTGACTGTTTCGGGGTTACAGTTCACCATTATGGTTTCGTACCCTGCATCGGTCAGCGCGAAACATGCATGGCAACAGCAATAATCAAACTCGATACCCTGACCTATGCGGTTGGGGCCACCGCCAAGTATGACAACCTTTTTACGGTCGCTTGGCCGGGCTTCGCATTCAACCTCACCCATCATAGGGGCTTCGTAAGTCGAATACATGTATGGCGTCTGTGCCTCAAATTCGGCCGCGCAAGTGTCAATGCGTTTGAATACGGCTGTCACACCCAGGTTGCGGCGGGCACGACGAACGTTGTCCTCCGAGCGACCCGTTAGATTGCCCAGTCGCGCATCTGTGAAGCCCAACATTTTTAGCTTGCGGATACCCTCTTCGGTGACGGGTAGGCCGTCTGTGCGTATGGTTCGTTCGGCTTCGATAATTTCGCGAATGCGCGCCAAAAACCAAGGGTCGAATTTTGTCACGCCAAAGATCTCGTCATCGGTCAGGCCGTGCCGCATAGCTTGGGCGATGGTCCTAAGACGATCCGGCGTCTGCAGGCTGATTGCCTTCATGACTGCAGCTTTGTCGTCGGCTTCGTCCCATGACCCTACAGTCAGTCCGGGGATTTCGATCTCATCAAAACCTGTCAGTCCTGACTCCATCGATGCCAGCGCCTTTTGCAAGGACTCATGGATGGTGCGGCCAATGGACATTGCCTCGCCAACCGACTTCATCGCGGTGGTCAGATATGGCTTGGAACCCGGGAACTTTTCAAAGGCAAATTTCGGAATCTTGCTGACCACATAGTCAATGGTCGGCTCGAACGAGGCTGGCGTAACTTTTGTGATATCGTTGTCCAACTCGTCCAACGTATAACCCACGGCCAGTTTCGCTGCGACTTTGGCTATCGGAAATCCGGTCGCCTTGGAAGCAAGCGCAGAAGAACGTGACACGCGCGGGTTCATTTCGATAACAACCATCCGGCCGTCGTCTGGGTTGATCGCCCATTGTACGTTTGAACCACCTGTTTCGACACCAATCTCACGCAACACAGCAATCGAACCGTTCCGCATGATCTGATATTCTTTATCCGTCAAAGTTAGCGCTGGAGCGACTGTGATTGAGTCACCCGTGTGCACGCCCATCGGATCGACGTTTTCAATGGAGCAAACGATAATGGCATTGTCGGCAGTGTCGCGCACCACTTCCATTTCGAATTCTTTCCACCCCAAAAGACTTTCGTCGACCAAAATTTGGTTCACCGGTGACGCGTCCATGCCTGATCGGCAGAAGTGAATGAAGTCTTCGCGGTTATAGGCAACTCCGCCACCTGTGCCGCCCAAAGTAAAGGCGGGGCGTATAATTGCGGGCAGACCGATTTCTTCCAATTCGCCCAAAGCGATTTGAACACCTGCATCCAGATCTGCATTACCGTCTTCCTTGCGCGGCGCGGTAACAATTGTAGCTTTTGGATTCTCCAGGCCCAGACGATCCATTGCCTCTCGGAAGAGTTTGCGATCTTCGGCCATTTCAATGGCGTCGCGTTTAGCTCCGATCATCTCGACACCGAACTTGTCCAATACCCCCATCTCTTCCAAGGCAAGCGATGTGTTCAGGCCGGTTTGTCCGCCCATCGTGGGCAGTAGGGCATCGGGGCGCTCTTTCTCGATGATCTTGGCGACGACATCAGGCGTGATCGGTTCAATATAGGTCGCGTCTGCCAAACCGGGGTCGGTCATGATCGTGGCCGGGTTCGAGTTCACCAGAATGACACGATAGCCTTCTTCACGCAGCGCCTTGCAAGCCTGTGCACCGGAATAGTCGAATTCGCAGGCTTGGCCGATGACAATGGGGCCCGCCCCAATGATCATAATCGATTGGATATCGGTTCTCTTCGGCATGGCGTGGCCCCTTCGCTTTTGCACGAGTCGCGGACGCTGCCCAAGCGCCCAAATTGTCCTGCGTTATAGGGACCGGGCCAAAAGGTTCAAGAGGGATCGGAAACAGTGGCGAATTTGCCGCTTTCACCCCTTTCACTTGCTGCCTTTTTCTCTATATCGCGCATCACGGCAAATGGGGTCGCAATTGCAAATTCGTTTTGATCAGGGACCGGCTGGGCGAGGAACCCGTTTTCAGCGCCCCACCGACATTATCCGTGCGGATCAAGCCGCCGAAGTACCCGATGCTATGGCGGCGCTGGATAAGGCGCGCGCGAGTGGCGCTTGGCTGGCTGGATACGCCAGTTACGAACTGGGATATGCTTTGGAACCGCGCCTGACAAACCTAATTCCTGACGGAAGGCGCCTACCGCTGTTGTGTTTTGGCGTCTATGCTGATCCTGATCAATCTCCGTTGCCCAAGGTCGCCGGCGGGGTGTTGGACTTCAATCCACGTTGGGATGAAGCAACTTATTCCGAAGCCTTTCGAGCAGTTCATGACGCCATCGGGGCCGGAGAAATCTATCAAGCTAACCTGACTTTTCCTATAGACATAACTTTTGATGGAGACATCGGGAATTTGTTTGCTGCGTTGGCAGCAGGACAGCCAGTGGGACATGGTGCG
Organism: Ruegeria sp. BHSA163; assembly: GCF_059613365.1. NCBI lineage: Bacteria > Pseudomonadati > Pseudomonadota > Alphaproteobacteria > Rhodobacterales > Roseobacteraceae > Ruegeria > Ruegeria sp. BHSA163. The sequence goes on along the minus strand of NZ_JBXWSJ010000031.1, from coordinate 5,088 downwards.
TGGGTTGAGCAGGATGGGTTACCGGATTTGCTAAGCCGGTCGCCTGAGTTGTTCTTTCGCACTGACGCAGAGGGGCAAATAGAAACTCGCCCCATGAAGGGTACGCAACCTCGCGGCGATAACGTTGTCGAGGACGCCCAAAGGCGCGCCTTTTTAAGTGAAGACGAAAAAAACCGGGCTGAAAACCTTATGATCGTCGACCTCTTAAGAAATGATATCAGCCGTGTTGCACTTGCCGGATCTGTTAAGGTGCCAGAACTGTTCAAAGTCGAAACATATGCAACTGTCCATCAGATGGTGTCTTTGGTGCAGGCGCAGTTGCAAATGGGCATTGGTTTGTCTGAAATCCTGACAGCTCTGTTTCCCTGCGGTTCAATCACTGGGGCACCAAAAATCCGAGCTATGGAAGTTCTGTCTTCAGTCGAACCTTGGCCGCGTGACATTTATTGCGGCACCATTGGTTGGGCCGCTCCGGATGGGCGGTCCGAATTTAACGTGGCGATCCGTACACTGATGGTTGAAGACAACCAGGCAACCTTGAATGTAGGAGGAGGTGTAGTTTGGGGCAGCACTGCCCCGTCCGAATATGAGGAGGCGTTATGGAAAGCCCGCTTTGCCCGCCAGCTGAGCCTGATTTCCGCCTGATCGAAACGCTGGCCTTTCGGCCAAAAGAGGGGTTCATTCGACGGGACCGCCATCTTGCGCGCATGTCACGATCTGCGGCTACGCTTAGAATACCTTTCGACAAAGTTTCAGCGGTTGAAGCATTGAGTAAGGCAGAAGGGGAAAATGCACTGCGCTGTCGCCTTACGCTAGATACGAAAGGCAATTTTCATTTAACGACCGGAGCATTGGCAGGGAATCCATGTTTCTGGCAGCAGGCGATTTCAAAAGAAAGGTTGAACGCATCCGACTTTTGGCTTCGCCACAAGACCACTAGGCGTCATATCTATGACGCTGCCCGCGCATCATTGCCATCAGGCGTGGACGAAATGCTCTTTCTTAACGAACGGGGCGAGCTATGCGAAGGTACGATCAGTAACTTGTTTCTAGAAACGCCTGACGGTTGCCTGCTTACCCCGACGGATGCAAGCGGCGTGTTGCCTGGAATCCTTCGTGAGGAACTCATCGATACAGGTCAGGCCAGACCCGCAACGTTGAGATTGAGTGATTTGCAGAAGGCGAAAAATGTCTATGCGGGCAATTCCCTACGGGGGCTAATCCGGGCGGAGCTTGTTACAACGTGAAAAAGCACGAAAACTGGGCAGTAACTGAACCAAGCCGTAATAGGCTCAAGCTGGAGTTCGGCCTATTTTTTGTTGCGATCCCTGTAATTATCGCTGTGTTCTTTCCGCCTGACTGGATGTTTCCATCGCTTTTTTCGTTCACCGCACTAGGCATTGTCCTGTTGCACTTTACTCGGGGATTTTACTGGGCAGAGCTTAGGTACAACTGGCGAAATTGGTCGTGGAAGGAGTTGCTGGTCTTTTCAGTTTTTATGACCGCGATCTGTACATCCATGGTTATGTTGACCCGACCGGAAGCTGCATTTTTCCTTCTAATCAACAGGCCAGAGCTGCTGGCGTTTATCTGGGCTGGCTATCCTATTGCCTCTGCCTTGCCACAAGAGTTGTTGTTCCGGTCCCTGTTTTACCGACGTTATCATGCGATCCTTCCGCAAGGGCGAAAGGTTTACCTTCTCAACGCCGCGCTTTTTTCGCTTGCCCATCTTATGTACTGGAGCTGGATTGTCGCCGTTATGACGTTTGGCGGTGGCCTGCTTTTTTCTTGGGCATACCGCAAGCGTGGTTCTTTTTTCTACGCGGTTTTACTCCACGCGATTGCCGGAAACATAATCTTCGCTGTCGGGTTGGGCGTCTATTTCTATTCGGGCAATGTGAACAGGCCGTTCTGACGGTGCGACCTGCCTTGACTTTCCGCGCCCGACGGGGTGTATCGGCGCGACGAATTCTGTGCCCGAAGGGATATTGCATGCACGCCTACCGCAGCCACACCTGCGCCGCCCTGACCGCCGCCAATGTTGGTGAAACCGTCCGCCTTTCCGGTTGGGTGCATCGCGTACGAGATCATGGCGGTGTTTTGTTCATCGACCTGCGCGATCATTTTGGCGTGACACAAGTTCTGTGTGATGGGGACAGCGCAGCTTTCGCCGAACTCGAGACAGTTCGTTCTGAGTGGTGCATCCGTATCGACGGCACTGTCAAGGCTCGGGATCCGGAACTGGTGAACCCAAAACTTCCAACAGGTGAGATTGAGGTTTACGTTCGCGAGTTGGAAATACTCGGTGCTGCAGAAGAGCTGCCGCTGATGGTGTTTGGCGATCAGGAATACCCGGAAGAAACCAGGCTGCGCTATCGCTACCTGGACCTGCGTCGTGAGGCTATGCAGCGCAATATGACTCTTCGCTCTGACGTTGTGGCGTCGATGCGTCGCCGCATGTGGGATCAGGGCTTTCGTGAGTATCAGACGCCGATAATTACAGCATCCTCACCCGAAGGCGCGCGCGACTTTCTCGTCCCTTCGCGCCTGCATCCAGGGAAGTTTTACGCCCTGCCACAGGCCCCACAACAGTTCAAACAGTTGATCATGGTGTCTGGCTTTGACAAGTACTTTCAGATCGCGCCCTGCTTTCGAGACGAAGACCCTCGCGCGGATCGCTCGCCGACCGATTTCTACCAGCTGGACCTTGAGATGTCGTTTGTTGAACAGCAGGACGTCTTTGACACAATCCAGCCCGTTATGACCGACATTTTTGAAGAATTCGGAGGTGGTCGTAAGGTTGACCAGCACTGGCCACAGATTTCTTATAAGGATGCTGCGCTCTGGTACGGCACTGACAAGCCGGACCTTCGTAACCCGATTAAGATGCAAGTTGTGTCGGAACATTTCCGTGGATCCGGCTTTGCGATCTTTGCCAAATTGTTAGAGCAAGAGGGAACCGAAATCCGCGCTATCCCTGCGCCGGGCGGCGGCAGCCGTAAGTTCTGTGATCGAATGAATGCGTTTGCGCAAAAAGAGGGTTTGCCTGGAATGGGCTATATCTTCTGGCGAGAAGGCGAAAACGGTATGGAGGCGGCGGGACCGCTGGCCAAGAATATCGGCCCCGAGCGCACCGAGGCCGTCCGTTTACAACTGGGACTTGGCAAAGGTGATGCGGCCTTCTTTTTGGGAGGCAAGCCGAAAGCCTTTGAAAAAGTCGCGGGTAAAGCGCGTGACGTGATTGGCGATGAACTGGGTCTTGCCGAAAAGGATCGCTTTGCATTTGCGTGGATCGTGGATTTCCCGATCTATGAGCAGGACGAAGAAACCGGTGAGATTGACTTCGAACACAACCCGTTTTCTATGCCGCAGGGTGGAATGAAAGCCCTACAAGGCGATCCGTTGGATGTGCGCGGTTACCAATACGACCTTGCCTGCAACGGATACGAGTTGGTGTCCGGTGCAATCCGAAATCACAAGCCGGACATCATGCTGAAAGCGTTTGAATTGGCTGGTTACGGTGAAGACGAAGTCAAATCCCGATTTGGTGCGTTGTTTAACGCGTTTCACTATGGTGCGCCGCCGCACGGTGGTTGTGCTGCGGGCATCGACCGGATTGTGATGCTGTTGGCAGACGAAGCAAATATCCGCGAAGTCATGATGTTCCCGATGAATCAGCGAGCAGAAGATTTGATGATGGACGCGCCTTCGGACCCGACGCCGGATCAGTTGATGGAACTGGGGTTGAGAATTATTCCTCAAGATTAAGTACCGAACCGCCCTTACTTGTCAGGGCGGTTTGTTGTTTTTCGATAGGCATAGGTTCGAACGGAACCTCGACCTGTCTTGAGTTTGCTGTACTAATTCGCGTTGCTTGAGCAGAACTTGCGGTTCAATCTCGTTCAATCAGCTCGTCGAGGTTTTTTTCGGCTGGATCGGATTGCCTTTGCCGTACGCCGCGTTTGAAAGTAGGCCAGACGCACAGAATGGTTGCGGTTATGAAATACGCAATCTCCAATTCAGACGGCTGCGTGCTGCTCTAACCTGTTCTGAACCAAACCAGCAACTCTGGCGGCTTGTACTGTCACGGGTGTACCACTTGCGCGGACCAAAGCCAGCTGTTGTGCTGCATTGGCCAGAACCGTGTCGTTGGCATCCCGTGCAACACCACTTAAAAACTGGGCTGCGTAGTCCAAGCTGCGGTGGTCGGTCGGCCCAGTCAACACATCGGCAATCTGTGCCATATCATCCTGATAGGCTAAGGGATCGGGTCGTATTGTTTCGTCACGGATATAGTCAGATCCATCAGGCCGCCTATCTTCTGGAACATGCCGCAAGATCGCGGTTTGAAACTGGGCCAGAGATTTCAGTGGTTTGTTCAAAAAGCCATCTGCCCCTGCATTTATTGCCTCTGCCTCGGCCCCGTCATCGCCCGAGAGTCCCAGAATGACGTCAATGCGAATGACTTCATCGGCCAGTTCGGCGATCAAATCTGACCCAATGCCGTCAGGCAGGCCCATATCCACGACAATAACGGATGGGCGGTAAATCTGCAGATGCCGCCGCGCTGACTTTAGGCAGTCTGCCCGCCTGAAGCGCGCGCCGCTGTGCAAACACATCAAGCGGATTGCATCGCAAACATATCGGCTATCTTCGACCACAAGTACGGTCTGGCCGAGAAGCGGCCGCATTTTAGTGGGCGTGGGGCGGGTTATGAATTGTCCCGAATCGTCCATGGCAGAACTCCTAATCAGCAGATGCCCCACGCTAGGAACTCTCAGCTAACACCGGGTTAACGGGCAATTTGGCGCACTTGCCCTTTGGCCGGGCAGCGCCCATAACCGCTGCAACGCAGAACAGAGGAGATATCCATGATCGGTCGCCTGAACCACGTCGCTATCGCCGTCCCCGACCTTGATGCAGCTTCGGCACAATATCGCAATGCGCTGGGCGCAAAGGTGGGCGACCCTCAGGACGAACCTGATCACGGTGTTACCGTTGTCTTTATCGAGCTACCTAATACAAAGATCGAACTTCTGTATCCATTGGGTGAAAACAGCCCGATAAACGGATTCCTTGAAAAGAACC
>NZ_JBXWSJ010000030.1:0-65608 GCF_059613365.1 Ruegeria sp. BHSA163 | reverse complement strand
GTGAAAACCTGCGCCAGCCGAAAAACGTCCTGAGTAACTTCTAGCTGCACACAGAAACTCCTTCAAAATTGTTTGATCATGCAGATGGCGAGCATCCCCGGCTCTAACAGCGAGTTTTGATCACAGCGCAGCCAGCGCGTCCACCAACTTACCCGAACCAAAGCGGAATGGGTCGGTGGCTGGCAGACCCATATCTGCCTCGATCGCTGCTAGATAGGTTTTGGCGTCATCTTCGCTCATGTTCTGAGTATTTACTGAAACCCCGACGACCTGGCAGTCGGGATTTGCAACGCGTGCCAAGTGAAGCGCGGTGTCGCGCAGCGCCTCCAGCGTTGGCAATTGGTAGCCGGGAAGCCCGCGCATATGTTCACGTGTGGGTTCATGAGAGAGGATCAATGCATCGGGCTGACCACCATGGACTAGCGCCATCGTGACGCCCGAGTAAGAGACATGAAACAATGAACCCTGTCCTTCGATCAGGTCCCAGTGGTCTTCGTCATTGTCCGGTGTCAGCCATTCAACCGATCCCGCCATAAAGTCGGCTACGACTGCATCTAGCGGCACACCGTCGCCTGTGATCAGGATACCGGTCTGGCCAGTGGCGCGGAACGTTGCTTTCATACCGCGATTTCTCATCTCGGCTTCCATAGCCATCGCCGTGTACATCTTTCCAACCGAGCAATCAGTCCCGACAGCGAGGCAGCGTTTGCCTTTTCGCTTGATTCCATTGGCGATTGGATAGTCGACATCTGGAACCCGCACATCATGCAGTTTGCGGCCGGTTGCCTCGGCTACCGCTGCCAAATCAGCTTCATCCCGCAACAAGTTGTGCAAGCCAGATGCAAGATCGAAACCTTCTTCCAGCGCAGTCACCAGAATCTTTTTCCATTCCTGGCTTATGACGCCGCCGCGATTGGCGACCCCGATCACCAATGTCTTGGCACCTGCTTCGCGAGCTTCAGTAAGACTCATGTCCTTTAGGCCCAAATCGGCCTTGCAACCTTCCATGCGGAATTGTCCGACTGCGTTTTCTGGTCGCCAATCTTTGATGCCTATTGCAACTTTGGCCGCCAGTTGGTCGGGCGCGTCACCCAAAAACAACAGATATGGTGTCTCGATCATCGCGCGTCACTCCTTTGATTCCGGCTAAAACTAAAGAAGAATTTCAGCGAGAGCTTCTTAAATTCAGCGCCAAAATGGGTATTTGTTGGGAGAATATCGCAAGAAATGAAGAATACCCGCAAGAATGTTCGAACGCCTCAAGCTGGATGATGTCTGATTGCCTTCCGATCCATCAGATTCACAAATTCTGCGCTCGCATTGCCGCAGGTGCACAATGATGCTTGCGCATGGCTGCGCAATTTAATACCCAACTGCAGACGAAAATCGTAATTTCATTGCTTGCACGAGGCCCAAATGAGTTTTCGCATACAACCAGCTGCACCGGCCCGTCCCAATCGTTGTCAATTATTCGGTCCTGGATCTAACACAAAGCTGTTCCCGAAAATGGCTGCTTCTGCAGCAGACGTAATAAACCTGGATCTCGAAGATTCCGTGGCACCGTCCGACAAGGATGTTGCTCGTGCAAACGTTATCGAGGCGTTGAAAACCGTTGATTGGGGCGGGAAATATATGTCCGTACGTATCAATGGGTTGGACACACCCTATTGGTATCGCGATGTTGTAGATGTGCTGGAACAGGCGGGTAATCGGTTGGATCAAATTATGATCCCAAAGGTAGGTTGTGCCGCGGATGTCTATGCCGTCGATGCACTTGTCACCGCGGTCGAGCGTGCCTCGGGGCGAACCAAACCGATAACGTTCGAGGTTATCATAGAGTCCGCGGCTGGAATCGCCCATGTCGAAGAGATCGCAGCCTCATCTCCGCGTCTTCAGGCGATGAGTCTAGGCGCCGCCGACTTTGCGGCCTCTATGGGAATGCAGACAACTGGTATCGGCGGCACGCAGGAAAACTATTACATGCTACGCGATGGCGAAAAGCATTGGTCAGATCCGTGGCACTGGGCTCAGGCAGCTATTGTCGCGGCGTGTCGCACCCACGGTGTTTTGCCCGTCGATGGACCATTCGGTGACTTTTCTGACGATGAAGGATACATCGCTCAAGCAAAACGGTCAGCAACTTTGGGCATGGTTGGAAAATGGGCTATTCACCCTAAACAGATCGCACTTGCCAATCAGGTGTTCACCCCGTCAAAGGAAGCGGTGTCCGAAGCACGCGAAATTCTGGCTGCAATGGAACAGGCTAAAGCAAATGGCGAAGGCGCAACCGTTTACAAAGGTCGACTTGTCGACATTGCTTCGATCAAGCAGGCCGAGGTGATCGTGGCGCAAGCCGAGCTTATTGCGGCGGGCAGTTAAGTAAAAGAGGCGCTCGTTCGAGCGCCTCTTTTTTCGGTGGGTAATTGGGCCTAGCGTCCAAATACGTTATTCGGTGTCCACGTAATTCGTCCGCCTTTTTTCCCGGACTTCATCATAAGACAAGAGGTGCCGTATTTCTGGAAATAACTTATCCTAAGCTGGTACCAACCGGCTTGGGGGACTTCGACTTCGGTTCGCTGGTTGGCTTCACATGGCTGACGCCCGTTGACATATCCGATCTGCTGTCCGCCGATCCAAGCGTCTATGCCGTCATTTGACCAAGTTTCCAGTTCGTAAATGCCGGGGGAGTCGAACTTCATATACCCTGTAATTTCAGCTGCGACATTGAAGGCCTGATTATAGGTAAGAACCGGGTCGCCTTCGTTTGTGTCGCGATAATCCAACCCACGCAAAGGCTGACCGGGTTTGGCCTTTTTTAATAAACTTTTAACTTTTGAGAGGTTTTGAATTTTGCGCGGTGGGTTTCCTTCCCACGCGTATTTGACGTTTAGGCCAGCTTTGGCATTTGGTTGCGGGCTTGCCGGTTGCAGTCTCAGCGGGGCTGCCAGCGCGGCTGCTGAAAACATCGCCATGCAAGCAGCGAATGCTCCGGTTCGGGCAAGTTTCATATCATTCTCCCTGAGTTATCGCCTCATTCAGTACTTCCACACTTTGGGCAATTTATCTTCGAAGACACTATTCTCTGATAAATCAGGTCGCAAGAGATACAAAAATCACAATTTGTGCATTAAGCTCGCATGTCTTTCGGTGATCCCATGACCACATAAGATGTGATCGAAGTGACATGAGGAAGGGTTCCCAGAACTTCGGTATGAAATGTCTTGTACGCCGGCAAGTCCGCGCATTCGACACGCAACAGGTATTCAATGGTGCCTGTTATGTTGTGGCATTCGACCACTTCGGGCGACCGTTGCAAAGCCCGTTCGAATCCCTCTTGGGCGGATTTAGTATGCTCGCCAAGCCCCACGCCAATATATGCAACGAACCCGATGCCGAGCGCAGCAGGATTTAACACGGCGCGATAGCCAGATATTACACCTGTCCGTTCAAGTTCCTGCACACGGCGCAGGCAGGCCGATGGAGACAAACCAACGCGGTCTGCAAGCTCAAGATTGCTAATCCGACCGTCACGCGCAAGCTCTTGCAATATTTTTTGGTTTATCTTGTCAATTTTCGTCATTTGTTGCGATTTATACCCATATTTGCACGAAAACGCAATTTCATGCGCTCAGTCCGATGTAATAATCGAAACATGACTTACGATATCCTATTGGCGTTGATCATATTTGCCTTTGTCTCCTCAATTACGCCAGGGCCGAACAATCTGATGTTGATGGCGTCCGGCGCGAATTTCGGATTTCGGAGAACGGTTCCGCACATGCTGGGAATTGGCTTGGGTTTCACGTTTATGGTCCTGCTGGTCGGAGCGGGATTGGTGCAAGTTTTTGATCAGTTTCCGTTAAGTTACAGCGCCTTGAAGATCGCCTCGGTATTTTATCTGCTTTATTTAGCGTGGAAGATTGCAAACGCCGCTCCGGTGCAGCGAGGAGAAAGCCAAGGCACGCCGATGACATTTTTTCAGGCCGCCGCTTTTCAGTGGGTTAATCCCAAGGCGTGGGCAATGGCTCTTACGGCAACTACGGCTTACACGCCAAATCAAACGCTGGGCGCAATTGTTGTTGTCGCTCTAGTGTTTGGGCTTGTTAATCTACCTTCGGTCAGCACTTGGACTGTTTTGGGTCAACAAATGGCGCGGGTTCTGACCAATCCACGGCGGCTTGTCGTTTTCAACTGGACGATGGCTGCGCTTCTGGTTGCGTCTTTGTATCCGGTGCTTTGGCCTAGCTGAATCGACCCTGCGGAGGACTGGTTTCCACCAGCACTCGTTTTGATTAGCGTTCCCCGGGTCGTAGAGAATAATCTCAGCGCCCTCTGCACTGAGACCCAAAGCCGTCAATAATTTCCGCCTCTATTTTTGTTGTCCCTTGGAACACCCAAATTCCATCACCACAAATCTTGCTGAGTTGCATCTGGGGTAACCTCGGGTCATATAGCAAGGAACTTTCTCGTTGAGAGGCGACATGACTCAGTATCTGGATTTCGAAAAACCGTTAGCCGAAATCGAAGGCAAGGCCGAAGAACTGCGTGCCCTTGCTCGGGCAAACGAAGAAATGGATGTGGCGGAAGAGGCCGCAGCGCTAGATGCCAAAGCTGCCAAACTTTTGGATGAATTGTACAACGACCTGACGCCTTGGCGGAAATGTCAGGTGGCGCGTCATTCTGAACGGCCTCATTGCAAAGATTACGTGGAAGAACTGTTTACCGAGTTCACACCCTTGGCTGGTGATCGCAACTTTGCCGACGATCTTGCAGTTATTGGCGGTTTGGCGCGTTTTAATGATCAGCCGGTGATGGTGATCGGACACGAAAAGGGTTCGGATACCAAATCGCGACTCCAGCGTAATTTTGGAATGGCCCGTCCCGAAGGATACCGCAAAGCTGTGCGCCTAATGGAAATGGCAGGTCGGTTTGGTCTTCCGGTGATCACCTTGATTGACACCGCAGGAGCATATCCCGGAAAAGGCGCCGAAGAACGCGGACAGTCCGAGGCGATCGCCCGTTCGACCGAAATGTGCCTAAAGATCGGTGTTCCGCTGGTTTCTGTTATTATTGGTGAGGGCGGTTCGGGTGGCGCAGTTGCTTTTGCCACAGCCAACCGCGTGGCGATGCTCGAACATTCCGTGTATTCAGTGATCTCGCCCGAGGGGTGTGCTTCAATCCTGTGGAAAGACTCCGAAAAGATGCGCGAAGCTGCCGAGGCGCTTCGCCTGACGGCTCAGGATCTTTATAAGCTTGGCGTGTGCGACCGCATTATTTCTGAGCCTAAAGGCGGTGCTCACCGCGATCGCGCTGCGGCTTTCAAATCCGTTCGTGCCGCCATTGCTGCCATGCTTAAAGAGCTAAAAGGCAAAGATGCAAAGGCACTGATCAAGGATCGTCGCCAAAAATTCTTGGACATTGGCTCGAAGGGGCTGGCGGCCTAATCGTTTAGCCACCCAACCGACGCAGCAGTTCAACCGATGGCTTTCCGGTTACCGAAAGCCCATTTGCACGCTGATATGCGCTGATCGCTGCTTCGGAATTTTTGCCGATGACTCCGTCTGCGCCTTGGGTATCATAACCGGCAGAGGTTAAGCGGCGTTGTATTTCTTTGCGATCTTCAAGCGTAAGCCCAGTTTCATCAGGCCCAAACGAGGCCTGAAACGGTGCGCCACCAGAAATACGGTCAGATAAATGTCCAACGCCAATCGCATAGCTGTCCGAATTGTTATAGCGCTTAATTACTTGAAAATTTCGGAAAACGGCAATCCGTGGGCCAGGATTTTGCGGCTGTAATACCGCAACAGGAGTGCCAGAATTGGCGGCTGCCGAACCGACTTCACCACCCCACGGTTGCCCGCGCACCCATCCGGCGCGAGAAAGGTATGCTGCGGTTGAGGCCAGCGAGTCCGTCGGGTCATCAGACCAAATGTCGCGTCGCCCATCCCCAGTAAAGTCGACAGCGTAAGCCAGATAAGATGTTGGGATGAATTGAGTATGTCCCATCGCCCCGGCCCAGCTGCCGGTCATATTATCCGGAGTGGTGTCTCCGTTTTGAAGGATTTTCATTGCGGCAATCAACTGGCTTTCAAAAAACTGTCCGCGCCGACCATCGTAAGCCAAGGTTGAAAGGGCTGAGACAACGGGTACATCTCCCCGGCGTGAACCGTATCGACTTTCTAGCCCCCAAACGGCGACGATGACGTCCTTATCTACGCCGTACTGCGCTTCGATCTGTGAAAGAGTGCCGTTATACCGCTGCAACATCTGTTTGCCGGTGCTGATACGTTCGTCTGACGCAGCAATCGCAAGATAATCTTCCAAAGAGCGTTTGAATTCGACCTGATTTCGGTCCCGCTCAACGACGCCCGGCAGATATCCCGCACCCTGGAAAGCCCGGTTTATCGTTGTCTGTGAAATTCCCTGAGACGCCGCGCGCCCCTTGAAGTTGGCAACCCAGGAATCCCATCCTGCATTTGGTACGGCACGCATCCGTGTCGCCGTTGCGCTGCTTGGTGCGTTGCTGCTGGAACATGCCGTCAGAATGGCCGCCCCAAGCCCCATTGAAAAAACCCGTCGATCAATCATGATTCAAATCTGCTCTTATTGGTGATTTGCTCCAAGACTACAGCAGGACGTCAGTCCAAACCAGCAATTGGGTCATGTCATCCGCAAAGAAATCGTCATGGGCAATAAGCTGCTCAGGTCACCAGCAGACGCAAACCTTGTGTCACATCCGAGCGGACGGCCAGTCTGAGTCCCGGTTCATCCCCGGCCTTCAAAGCCGCGATAATCAATTTGTGGTAGTGAGGAGGATCTGTACGACGTAGGCGACCATACAACGCGCGCATGGTTGGACCAAGTTGCAGCCATACGGTTTCTGCAATCGCCAGCATCGCCGGGGCCTGCGCACGTAAATAAAGTGTGCGATGGAATTCAAGATTAGTCCGGATGTACCCGACGGCGTCGCGTTTGGTTACCATTTCCGCGACGGACATATTGATGCTTTGTAACCGATCGATCAACGCAATATGCGCCCGAGGCAGCGCGCGGCTTGCCAGTTCAACCTCGATCAGTGCGCGCAAGGCGGCCAGTTCTTCTATACGGTCATTGCTCAGCTCTGGCGTTGAAACGCGACCAGAAGAGGACAAAGTCAAGGCACCTTCGGCGGCCAAACGACGGACAGCCTCGCGCGCGGGGGTCATGGACACGCCGAATTCTTTACCGATACCGCGCAATGTCAGCGCTTGGCCGGGCGCTATTTCCCCGTGCAATATGCGCGATCGCAGAGCGCGGTAAACTCTGTCGTGCGTGGCAGTTTGGGATTCGGCAGGGCGCGCGGACAACATTCCTTGTTGTGATCACAAACTTGCACAACGTCAAGCAGCGCGCCTCTCAAAGCGATACCGATGCAATTCGGCACCGTTATCCCTCAGCCACCGTCGCGGGTTCTTGTACGGACCAAAAAGCTGCTCGACGTTCTCCCAAAATGCAGGCGAATGGTTCATTTCGGCCAAATGGGCCACCTCATGCGCTGCAACGTAGTGCAAGACTTCTGGCGGAGCGAGGATCAAACGCCAGGAAAACATTAGCCCTCCGGCTGAACTGCACGAACCCCAGCGCGATCTGGTGTCGCGCAAGGTCAGAGTTGAGTATGATCGGCCGAGCATTGCGGAATAATCGTCGCAGGCGCTTGTTAACCGATCGCGGGCGAGTTCCTTGAAAAACCGTGCCAGACGACGCGCTTCGGCACCTTCGGGAACGGCGACTTCGTCAGGCCGCAATATGACCCGGCGACCTGATACCGGTACGATTCGGCGCGGTGCCCCTTCGACGGGTATGGTCTGGCCAAACCGAACTTCTGCCGGCGTCGGCCTTTCCTCAAGATGCTGACGAATCCAGGCTTCTTTTTGTTGTGCAAAGTTTAGTGCTTCGGTCTCGGCGACAAATTGAGGGTAAGTCAGCGTAACCCGTCCGTCCAATTGAGAAATTCGCAAGCTTATCCGTCTGGCGCGGGACGATTTGCGCAGTACAAGCGGTACCGTGGGCGTTCCGGGCAATGCGTGTCGCCCCATACTTTGCACTCCTTTGCTCAAAGGCTTTGACAGCGCCTGCCGCTTATGGCAGGTCACCTGAATCATTTATAGGATTCACCTGATATCAAGGGGATTTGATATGCCCAAGGAAGAATGGGGCGTAAAGCGCGTTTGCCCTACAACAGGCAAACGGTTTTACGACCTGAACAAGGACCCGATCGTTAGCCCATACACCGGCGAGATTGTGGAGCTTGAAACCGGCAAAAGCCGGATGATCGCCGCTGATGCAGAGGATGCCGCCTCGGTCAAGGCGCGCGAGGCGACCTCGGACGAAGACTTGGTTCTGGAAGATGACGACGATGTCGATGTTGAACTGGACGACGATCTGTTGGAAGAAGATGACGACGATAACGTTTCGCTGGACGACATCAAAGATATGTCGTCAGAAGACGAAACCTGATTTTAGAATGAGGCGGCTCTGCCGCCTCGGATTTCTTACCCGATGCAGGGCAGTATCTTTTTGCTTGTTTCGGATTTTTGGACTTGCGCTTGTCGGCGACGTCTCATAAACGTCCGGCACCGCAATTTGGTAATGAGTTGGGGCCTTAGCTCAGTTGGGAGAGCGCTTGCATGGCATGCAAGAGGTCAGGGGTTCGACTCCCCTAGGCTCCACCAAAACCTAACAGAAAAACTAGATAGCAAGCATTAGAGTGGTGTGACACACAGTTGTGACACAAAATGAAGCTGCATGCGTATCTCTCACTGTCCGGACACGGCATCCATCGCTTCTGTTGGCTACCACCCAATACGAAACGAAATCTCCTACCAGGTACATGACAATCAACTTGTTGCTCACCACTCGTCGTCCTAGATAAGCTGTATCTATCTTCATACAACATGCATCATACGGCTACGCTTTAGAACGGTACGTTAGAATCCTTGGGATGAAGCACAGTAAGCTGCTGAGGCACGCCCTGAGGGACTGCGAACAAACGCAGATGTTGGACTAAATGGATGCACCATGTTTCCAAAAATATTGGAGACCTAGGCACGAACGCAAAACGTGAAAAATTTCACTCACTCTTTCATAAACATACGAATTTTGCATCCGGGAAAAACTTGCGGTTAAGGGCGCGCTATCGACAGAAGTCTCGCGACAATTAAACGTAATCTAGTAGGACCGGGTACTTGCGAGTGCCTAACTGTAGAAGAGCTTACTCAATTGTAACGCAATGACCCTCTCGAACAACGCCGTGGTGAGGCCCATAGCAACCTTCTGCACCGTGTCCATGCCAGTCACCATTGTGATGCCTGCCCGTGCATGCGGCCATAGCTATCAGTACGGCCAAAAGCGTCACCGTTCTCTTGAAATTTTTTATGCAATGGCTCTCATCCATATGCGAGCCATCTTAATAGCAGTTTGGCAACCGACGCTTTGACGTAAGTCAACGCTCAACTGCAAAGTCGTCCAAACCACTGCAGCGATCATGTACGGCGTTATCGATGTTCAGCAGCACTACCAACTTCCACGAGGTCAGGATTAATCACGAAAAAAGCTACTTACTAGTCGGCGTATGCGCTGTCGCTGCCATTGCCGTCTTTGTTACTCTTCGCCCCGGCCCAATCGAAGACGCCGAACCGCCTGAGACAGGCAAAGGCGACGCCATGGTCGCAATTCAAGTGCCGCCTATCGCAGGTAATGCAGCAATCGGCCAACGTATCTTTGATGCCTCCTGCGCATCTTACCATGGCGTTAATGCGGTCGGAGTAGAAGGCGCAGGCCCCCCTCTGGTCCACAAGATATACGAATCCAGCCACCACGCTGATGAAGCCTTTCAGAGAGCCGTTTCTCAGGGAGTTATAAGTCATCATTGGCGGTTTGGTGACATGCCGCCCGTAGAAGGTTTGACGCGAGGTGACGTGGCTATGGTGATCGCGTACATTCGTGAAATCCAGCGTGCCAACGGAATAAATTGAGGATAGGCCTATGAAGAAGATCATAACGCTCGCACTCGTGGTTGCGCTTCCCAGCGGCGTACTGGCGCATTCCAAGGTCGAAGGAACGACACCTGCCAATGGCGAGACAATGGCTGCTGTACCCTTTGAAATCGGCCTTAACTTTGACAAGGATATCAGGTTAACGCGGGTTAAGATGGAGCACGATGCAAATCCTGCCGTAAACCTCGAACTGGGCGACCAAACAAAATTTGGGCAAGAGTTCACGATCCCTCTGCCGAGTAAGGGAACTGGCACGTATGTCATCCAATGGCGTGGTTTAGGTGAAGACGGTCATGCGATGCAGGGCGAATTTTCCTTTACCGTGGAATGAGCATGCCAGACATTTGGGGAATTGCCGCAATCATCACAAAGCTAATGCTCTACATCGGCTTTGCGGGGTCAACCGGGCTTGTCATCGTTAAGTGCCTCTATTCCAGCTTGGTCACACCGATGAACCTTGTGATGAAGCGCCAAGCAAGGGCTTTAGCGTGGTTGGCTCTTACGGCCACTGTAGTTGGTTTCATGCTTAGTGCAGCCGTACTAACAGGCGGAGCGGATGGCATGGTCGATCCAGAAATGCTTGGCTTACTTTGGCAGACACCGGCAGGCGATGTACTCGCATACCGACTTGCAGGCGCGGCATTGATCCTAATCGGATTGTCTATATCACGCTTTGGTTGCTGGATTGCGGCGGTGGGTGGAACATTGGCTCTTTGGTCCTTTACCCAGATAGGTCACGTGCCAGAATTGGAGAATTTTGGTGTCCAACTCTTGCTACTGTTGCATCTACTCTGTTTAGCCTTCTGGGTGGGTATCTTTACCCCGCTGCGGGGTATGGCTCTCAAGGTTGAATACCAGAAAAATGGCGCCGAGCTGGGTCAAAGGTTCGGAAAAGCTGCTGCACTGGTTGTACCAACTATGATATTGGCAGGCCTCTGGATGGCTTGGTCGCTTGTAGGCAATATCCAATGGCTCGTCTTTACTGGCTATGGGCAGGCGCTGTTGTCCAAAGTGTTTCTAGTTGGGCTGCTGTTGATCCTCGCTGCTGCGAACAAGCTCCGATTTGTTCCGGCCATGCACAATGGAGATGCAAATGCAGCGCGACACCTCGCCCGATCCATCGAGGTTGAGGCAATAATCGTATTAATGGTGTTGGCAACATCAGCGACACTCACGACCGTTCTAACGCCTCCGAACTAAGGTATTTAGAAATGAATAAACACCTGTTTGCACTTGCAATATGCAGCATTGGTACGAGCATCGCTGCAGATCACGAGTTGATTGAAAGAAACTTAGCGAATGGGCAGGAACTCTACGCAGACCACTGTGCCTCGTGCCACGGAGTTAATCTGGAAGGCCAACCCAACTGGCAAACACCGGACGAAGACGGAGTACTGCCTGCGCCACCACATGACGTGACAGGGCACACATGGCACCATGATAACAAGCTCCTGTTTGACTACACCAAACTTGGTGGGGCAGAGGCGTTGGCAGCACGCGACATCAAGGACTTCAACAGCGGTATGCCGGGCTTTGAGGGCACACTGACTAACGAAGACATATGGGACGTTCTGGCCTATATCCGCTCTACTTGGCCTGAAGATGTTCAGCAAATGCAGGCTACTCGTAACGCCCCGCACGAATAGAAAAAAAGTGGAGTGCCCTGTTTGGCCTCCAAGAAAATTCGTCCCGCGTATACGACCTTGAAAACGAAGTGTTTTTGCGCAAACATAACGCGAAAAATTCCGATTTTTTGCAGGCGAAAGCCGCTAAATTATCGCAAAATTGAAGCAAATTTGCCCGAATTCCGCCTTTTTCTCTATATAGCGTGAGCCCCTGCCGATAGCTTTGTGGCCGGTCTGCTCGGCCAAGAGAGGATAATGCATGCCTACGGATTTCGAGAGATCAATTTGCAACTGCGACACCCCCTCTGTCCAGGCGAAGACAGGTGCGCAACAATTTGCCAGAGACGAGAATGGTTCGATTACCATTTTAGTCCTCTTTATGTTTGTGGCCGTCATCGTCTGTGTTGGCATCGGCGTAGATTACATGCGCTTTGAGAAAGAACGTGCAAACTTGCAGTACACGTTGGACCGGGCTGTTCTGGCCGCAGCGGACCTTGATCAAAAGGCAGAACCGAAATCCGTCGTTCGTGCATATCTAGAAAGGATGGGCCTTCTGGAAAATGTGACCAGCATCAATGTGGTCAACGATGTGGGCTATCGCGAAGTGTCGGCGACAGCCCTTTCCGAGTTCCCAACCCAATTCATGCACCTGTCGGGCGTCGATACACTGGCCGCCCCTGCGGCAAGCACCGCTGAGGAAAGCATCGGTTTGGCTGAAATATCAATTGTCTTGGACTTATCTACTTCGATCAATGACGAGGTATTGAGAATTGCTACGGAAAAAATGGTAAAAAGTATCGCAATAAAAAACAAACAATGGAGCGACGAGATTTCGTTCTCACTTATCCCATATTCCAGCCAAGTTAACGCTGGTCGCGATTTGCTGAACCAATACACTCTCGACCGCTTCCATGACCACTCGAACTGTGTCAACTTCATCGACAACGAATTCAGCAAACCTGATCTTTCTACGACCAGATTGCTTGAACAAACGGCTCATTTCGACCCTTACACCACGTCTAGGGAGCCGATTGAACATCCCGTCTGCCCAACACGCAAGTATTCGGCGATCCTGCCATTCCAGAACGACCCAGAAGTTCTTTTACCTTACATACGAAACCTCAACAAACTCAGCAACCCAGTGGCGGATGAGGACTCGGGCTTGGACAATGGCGCGAATTGGGGCCTTATCCTGCTGGACCCCAGCACACGTCCGGTACTCAAAGCTCTAAGCACGACTGAGTTTGCCGATCCGGAGTATACCATTCCGGAAAAATTCCAAATGCAAGATCGCCCGATGGACTACGGTAGTAATGTCCTCAAGGTTATGATCCTCGTTTCCGATGGGGATAATACAGATCAGCACATGCTCAACCCTTCGATGCGCACTACTATGTCGGATTTCTGGTACAACCCAGGAACCGATACCGATCCCGCTCGCTTCTCGATCTACCAGTCGAACGGCAACCCCAACTATTGGTGGCCGCACGACAATAGCTGGCAGGATCATCCCTATGGAAATGGAAACACACACTGTTCAGGCAATGGCGGTAAAGTTGAATGCGTCGAGGCAGAAGAACCCGGCGAGGCGGTGCAATTGTCTTACGTTGAACTTCTGGACCTCGTATCCTTGGAATATATCGAACACAACATCTTCACCCACTCACCAAGTGCTTACGGTCAGTGGGAAGGTAAGGCGTTCAGCAAGAAAAGTGCGGTCGCCAAGGATCAGCGAACCAAACACGTATGCAAGGCCGCCAAGGATGAGGGGGTGATCATCTTTAGCGTCAGCGTTGAGGCGCCGCCAGCTGGCCGGGATGTACTGGAAAACTGCGCAAGCTCGGACAGTCATTATTATGAGGCGGATGACGCAAAACTCGAAAAAGCCTTTACCTCGATCGCGTCATCGGTCCGTATGCTGAGGTTGACTCAGTGATGCTTAGGTTGTTTTCCGCTCTGGCCCGGCTCTGCCGAAAGGAAGACGGAAATGCAACCGTCGAGTTTGTCATCGTCTTCCCGGCAATCATGTTTTTGGTTCTTTCGGGTTTGGAGCTTGCCTTCGTAACGTTGAGACACGCGCAGCTAGAGCGCGCGGTTGACTTGACCGTGCGCGACATTCGGCTGAACACCGGGACCAGTCCACAACATGACGAAATCAAGGCTCTCATCTGTGACCGCGCCATTTTCATCAATAATTGCGCAGCCAACTTGCGTCTGGAAATGATCCGGCAGGATCCTTTTGCCACTGTTACAGTACCAACGGACCCTGATTGCACTGATCTGGCCGAAGTGGCGCGCCCTGTGCGGACTTTCGAAAACGGCCTTGAAAATGAGTTGATGGTTCTTCGGGCCTGCGCCAAGATCAATCCCGTTTTCCCAACATCCGCAATGGGCAGAGCATTGGTCAACGAAGAAGGCCAATACGCGCTGACCGCTACAACCGTTTTCGTCCAGGAGCCTTTATGATCAAGCGAATTTCGACGCATCTCCTGAAACGTTTCCGAACTCGGGAAGACGGCGTGATCGCCGTCGAGGCACTCCTTATTACGCCAATCCTCTTTTGGACTATAATGGCGGGTTACACGTTTTTCGAAGCTTACAGGCAGAGTGCCGCGAATATCAAAGCGGCACACACGATTGGAGACCTGATTTCCCGTGAAACCCGGGAAATTGACAACGTCTATATCGACTCGATGCAAGAAATGTTCGGTTTGATGGTGGTCAATCATGCAGACCTGAAATTCCGAATATCCGTGGTTCTTTACGACGAGGCCTCCGACAGCCACACCGTGAACTGGTCTGCAATACGAGGTGGGTATGTCGAAAAGCTGACGGACGACAATATTGTCAATTATCGAGATGCCCTGCCTCCGATGTCTGATCAGAACACATTGATACTGGTCGAAACGTCCAACACGTTTATCCCCCCCTTCAGGGTGGGCTTGGACAACGTCGAACTGAATAACTTCATTTTCACACGGCCGCGTTTTGCAAACAATATCAAAGGGAACGTCTAAGGTTATTTGCCTTTGATGCGCGGCATGACTTTGTCAAAGGAAATAGGCGTGAGGAGGGCGCGGAGCTTTTGAGCTTTTAGCTGCGACCAAACGATCCCTATTTCGCTGTATCAAAACCGACCCTGAGGCAATCCGCTTTGCGAAGATGATATATGTCCGGGTTCCGCTGCTACTTCGAAACATGGAGGACAGTAGACTTGGCCGACAGGCTGCACATTTGAACAAGTTCATCAGTGGAGAATTGCAGAGAATTGGAAATGCACTGGTCAACGGAAATCGTTGTGGATATTCGAGTGTGACACTAAGGTCGGAACACGACAAGCAGTACATCACAATAGTGCATATTATCAAAGCGTTAGCCGTTCAGCGGCATTTCCCCTAATCACCGCAGTTCTCGCACGAAAATACCTAAAATATGCAACATTGTCGTTGGTAACGGCATTTCTAAGTGGTCGATAACTTAAAACCGCGCGACAACATGCATCCTTTGTTCATACCGTCTTGAACCGACTTACTTGTACCTCGCGGCAATCTCAAAACCGCAGACGGTTGGACCGGGAGGATTTTGAAGCTATGGCTGAATACCTGGCTTTAATGTCAAAGTTTCTGATCAGCCAACACCAGGTGTGGCAGAGTTTAAGAATGGGTTCGTTCTTTAGGTGTTCTGAGGGGGGCAAGGAGAGCAAAAAAAAGCTGTTGCGACTGCGTATTTTCAGCTTCACCCCATACCGCCCGAGAACACATCGCCAAGCGTCGACATGACACTTGCTTAATAAATTCATATTTTTGACTTTGTTGGGCGAGTGGGTACAATTCGGTATGAATTTCGAGTGTTAGTGCAATGAATTGAAAAGTTTCCGTTCAGAATCACGGAGAAACATAGACCGGCGCGGGAGGGGAAATGAAGAAACTGTCTTTTGGGTTATTTGCCTTCTTGTCGCTTTCAGCGTGCTGGGAAGAGGAAGAAGAAACAACCGAAATGGTTGTCCGACCTGTAAGAGCAACTGAAATTTCAGACCTCTCCAGTTTGCATGATCGCTACTTTGTTGGCACGGCCAGAGCTGCACGCGAAGTTTCATTGGCTTTTCGTGTTCCAGGCAATGTCGTTGGCGTGGATGTGCAGGTCGGTGACTTGGTCGCTAATGGAGATGTCGTCGCGGTATTAGACCCTGCGCCCTACCAGGCGGAAGTTGATCGGTTGTCCGCGGAATTGGAAAGTGCGCAAGCAACCTTTGAAAATGCGAAATTGCAAACCGATCGGCAGCGATCATTGGTCGAGAAAGAAGTAGCCGCGCAGGCGACACTTGATCGGTTTATCGCGGGCGAGACATCTGCCCAAGCGGCAATAAATTCCGTACAAGGTGCTTTGGATCGAGCCACACTGGACTTGACCTACACGAGCCTGGAAGCGCCTTTCGACGGCCGGGTAGTCGCAAAATACATTGAGGACTTTGAGGAGGTGGCAGCGCAGACACCTGTGCTGCGGATACTGGACGCCGAGCATATCGAAGTGGTCATCGATGTCCCCGAGCGATACATCGCCCTGATCCCGCACATCGAAGATATAACGGTGACATTCGACGCGTTGGGCGACGTGGTCCTGTCGGCAGAAATCAGTGAGATCGGATCAGAAGCTTCTGCAACGACCAGAACTTTTCCGGTAACTTTGATCATGCAACAACCAGAAAACTCGCTTGTACTTCCCGGAATGGCGGGGCGTGTCCGAGGCAAGCCAAAAGAAGGGCACGAACCTTTTGACGCGATAATGGTTCCCGCAAGCGCAATTTTTGTGCCCGAGGGGGAAACAGATCCCCATGTCTGGGTGTTTGACGCCTCTTCCGAGACCGTGAAAGCGCAGAAAGTTGCGCTTGGAACGCCACGATCACAGGGAGTCGCCGTAAGCGACGGTCTGGAATTTGGCGACGTTGTTGTGACCGCAGGAGCGAATTCTCTGAGAGAGGGACAGAAGGTTTCACTTCTTTCTGAGGAAACTGAGTAATGGGTCTCGCCGACTTCTCTATCCGCAACGCCAAATTCGTTTGGTTTACTGTCGTAATGCTGACGTTGGGTGGTATTTCAGCATTTTTCAGTCTCGGACAGTTGGAAGACCCCGAATTCACGATCAAAACGGCAGTCGTTACGACGCCCTATCCCGGTGCAAGCCCCGAGGAAGTGGAGCAGGAAGTCACCGAAAGGATTGAACTGAAGCTTCAGGAAATCAAGGAAATAGACTACATCTCGAGCGAAAGCCGCGCCGGATTATCTACTATCAAGGTTGAAATCCGTCCAAACTATTGGTCCGAGGAACTGCCTCAAATCTGGGATACTCTGCGTCGCAAAGTCAGAGATGTGGAAACTCAGTTGCCCCCGGGCGCTGGCCGACCAGCCATCAATGATGATTTTGGCGATGTATTCGGCTTGTTGTTGGCAATGACATCCGATGGATTTTCCGCGCAGGAACTTGATGGGTTCGCCGAAGACTTCAAAAGAGAGCTATCGTTGATCGATGGTGTTGGACGTGTCGATCTATGGGGCGAGCGCGACAGGGTAATCTACTTGGAAACAAGGGAAGAAGCCTTGGCCGCGCTGGGTGTTTCGGCTCAGACCATCCTAAACACCTTGCAAACACAAAACGCAATCGTGGACGCAGGACGTGTCAACATTGGTGACTACCGTATGCGCATTGCGCCGAGCGGCACCTTTACCAGTCCAACCGACATTGCCGATCTGGTTGTAAGGCCCAGCGGTCTAGATCAGGCCCAAAGTGGCCAACGCAGGGGGCCAGAGCTGCTGCGGCTGGGTGAAATTGCAGAGGTTAAGGAGGGATATGCTGATCCACCAACGACAATGATGCGCTACAACGGTCTTCCGTCCATCGGACTAGCGATATCCTTTCAGTCCGGTGTCAACGTTGTCAGCGTCGGGCAGGCAGTGGATGCGAAAGTATCAGAGCTGATAGCAAGTCTGCCAGTAGGTATTGAGATCGAGCGAGTTCATTGGCAGTCGGATGACGTGAACCTTGCGGTCAGTAGTTTTCTAGTAAGTTTAGGTCAGGCTGTCGCCATCGTGTTGGTAGTTCTAACCTTGGCAATGGGTCTTCGGATGGGGATTATCATCGGTAGCGGTCTCATCCTGACGATACTCACGACATTTATTCCACTGGCGATGCTGGGAATAGATCTGCAGCGTATGTCTTTGGGAGCATTAATTATTGCGCTGGGGATGATGGTGGACAACTCAATTGTTGTGGCGGACGGCGCAATGGTTCGGATGTCACAGGGGGTGGATCGTGCAAAAGCCGCGATCGACGCAGCCACTCGACCGGCTATGTCATTACTTGGGGCCACTTTCGTGGCAGTAATGGCCTTCTACCCGATATTTGCATCTGTTGAGAGTGCAGGGGAATACTGCCGAACCCTCTTTTCGGTTGTAGGTATAGCGCTTTTGGTCAGTTGGCTGTTGTCCATGACGGTAACGCCTTTGCAATGTGTCGCAATGCTGCCAGAGCCAAAGGGTGAAAGCAGCGAGAATTTCGATACCGGGCTTTATGCCGTGTATCGCCGGTTTCTGGCCGCCGCGATCAGAGTTCGTTACCTTACCATCGGAGTGGCCGTGGCCGCTCTGGTCGTTGCAGGTGTTGGGTTCGGCTCTGTGACGCAGTTGTTTTTCCCAACATCATCCATGACCAAGTATATGATTGACTATTATGCGCCAGAAGGAACCCGGATTGAAGCCGTCTCCGAAGCCATAACACGTATTGAAGAACAGGTTGGAATGGATGACCGCGTGACTGGCATTGCAAGCTTTATTGGCGCTGGTCCGCCACGTTTCTATCTGCCTGTCGACCCGGAAGGCGCAAACCCGTCCTACGCCCAAGTCATTGTGAATGTGGAAGATTACCGCGATATTCCCGAAATGAGCAAGAATGTCTCGCTTTGGATATCGGCCAATATGCCAGAGGCGACGTCGTTCACACGGCAGTTTGGTGTCGGTCCTAGTAATACATGGGCATTTGAGAACCGTATCATAGGTCCTGCAAGCGCTGACCCAGAGACCCTACGGGAACTGGGTGACAGGGCCGTTGCCATACTTGACCAAAACAAATGGACGAAAGTCGCCCGTACGGATTGGCGCAACCGTGTGCTGAAGACTGTTCCTGATTATGATCAGGACCGGGCTCGTTGGACGGGCATCACTTATGAAGACCTCGGAAACACAACAAAGCGGGCGTTTGACGGGCGTTCTGTTGGCCTCTATCGCGAGGGTGACGAATTACTGCCAATTATCGTTCGGCCCGGGGCTGAAGACGTTGCTGCGGTGGACAATTTCGAACTGCTGCAGCTGCAATCACCATTTTCTGTTGAGCCAGTGCCTTTAGCACAAGTTGTCAGCGGCGTGAATATTGAACCAGAGGACCCCACGATAAACCGCCGCGACCGTCGTCGCGTTCTGACCGTTCAAGCTAACCCAATCGACAGCGTCACTTTGCCAAGCTATCGCGCGGCTGTACTTGCCGACTTTGAAGCTTTGGAAGCAGATTTGCCGCCAGGCTACAGCATGGAGTGGGGCGGAGAGTACGAAGATACGGTTTCCGCACAGGCGTCTTTAATTCCGGGGATGGTTCCGGCATTCTCGATCATGGCGCTAATCGTTGTTGGACTATTCAACTCATACCGCAGGCCACTTGTTATTTTCCTGACTGTTCCCTTCGTAATTATTGGTATTGTCCCAAGCTTGCTCCTAACCAACACGCCATTTGGGTTTGTCGCGTTGCTCGGTGGCATGAGCTTGGCCGGAATGATGATTAAAAACGCAATCGTCCTTATCGATCAGATCAACGACAATTTGGCGGAAGGTCAGCTGGGTTATGACGCAGTATTGAACGCAGGTGCTTCGAGGCTCCGACCCGTCGTACTGGCAGCGGCGACCACTGTTCTGGGTGTCATACCGCTACTTCCAGACGTTTTTTGGGTGGGTTTGGCGGTTACAATCATGGGCGGATTAACAGTTGGTACAATGCTCACTATGATATTGGTACCGGTTTTGTTCGCAACGCTAAACGGTATTAAGCCAACGACCACGGTCGTTTGATTTGGGATTCAATCCAATTTTGGATTGGTTTGATGTTTGAGGGATGCAATCAGACTGAAGGCTTGCGCAGCTGAAGTTGTTTTTGGGGGTATAAATTGGACAATACAGTGCTGTTCTTTTTGGTGGGCATTTTTGTCGTCGGTCTCTTGATGCTGGGATATTTTGCCAGGGGCAATGGTGCTTTGATGGTGATAGCAATCCTGATCGGTGTTTTGTTGGCAATGATAGCTTTCTTTGGGGGTTATTGGGGTGAAACTCCGAAGTAATGCTGGAGCGTTTTATGCTTGCGCTCGCGAAGCGTTTCAAACCAGACAATTAACGGTTTTTTTATTTTCAGAAGTGCGGACAAGCCGCCTTTGAGCATCAACGAAAGTTATGCAGGCAACGCTGCTATGAGGCCTCTACGGATTGCCAGAAAAACATTCTAAGCTCATGATAGAACCAACCAACAACAGTTAGAGAGATTGGCTGTGGAAGTACTAAGAACTCCTGAGGAGTGTTTCGACAACCTTCCTGGCTTTAGCTATTCACCAAACTATATCGACGACCTCCGAGGTTATGAGGGTTTGCGGGTTCATTATGTTGATGAACGGCCAAAAGACGCGATCAGAACCTTTCTGTGCCTGCCAGGGGAGCCGACATGGGCTTATCTATATCGGCGGATGATACCGGTTTTTGCGAGTTCTGGGGCTCGAGTAGTCGTTCCTGATTGGTTGGGCTTTGGCGGGTCAGACAAACCAGTTGATGATAGTGTTTACAGCTTCGACTTTCACCGAGAAATGATGCTCGAGTTCGTGGAAAGGTTGGACCTTCAGAACGTCACGCTTGTGGTGCAGGACTGGGGCGGCATTTTGGGGTTGACCCTTCCGATGGACCTGAACGGTCGAGTTTCCCGGTTGATCGTGATGAACACGGCAATCCCGGTTGGTGAACCTCTTGGCGATGGTTTCCAAGCGTGGAAAGAGTATGTGGCTAACCGTCCGAACTTGAATTGTGCGGCGTTGATGAAACGAGCCTGCCCACATTTAAGCGAGGCGGAAGCGCTGGCTTATGAGGCGCCTTTCCCTGACCAGCGATATAAGGCAGGCGTTCGAAGGTTTCCGCAGCTGGTAATGATCCAGCCGGGAATGGGAGGCATCGAAACGACAATGCGAGCTCGGCTCTTCTGGGCCGAAGTTTGGGAAGGTGAGAGCTTTATGGCCGTCGGTGCCAAAGACCCGGTTTTGGGCGTTCCGGTGATGAGTCAGCTGCAAAAGACAATCAGGGGATGTCCCGAACCGATGGTTTTAGCAGAGGCAGGCCATTTCGTGCAGGAATGGGGCGAACCAGTTGCCCTGGCGTCATTGAAGTTTTTTGGCGACATATCTTAAGCAACGCTGTCGCGGAAACATTCGCCGATTACAGTCAAAGCGTTGGCGATTTGTCACACGGACAAAATTTAGCCGGAGCAAAAAACAATTCGCTGACTGACTTTGATGGCAACCGCTACATTCCAGTTTCACATGGGAAGGCTACCCGAAGACTCTCTGTGATGATCGAGCTGGCGCTGTCATTCCTGGTGTCAGGATGTTGAATTATATAGTTGATTACGACATCGCGCATTTGGTGATGAGGAAGCCTAGGAAACACGCAGCTTTCTTCAATTTGGGTGTCTGACGATCCTGAATCTCCCTCAGCATTCAGACTACCCAAGCCCCGTGGCATTATGGCTTTTGAAGGATTTAATGATTTCCCTTCGCGATACCCGACCATATACCCAATGCAATAACCTTTTTGCAGGGCATCTTCACTCGTGCAGATGTTCAGAAGTGTTCCTCCATCCATTCCGCCTTCTGTTTGCGAAACCATACTCGTTGCTAGTGTTGCAGCGAATAAAATTACATATCTGGCTTTCATTTGACGCCTCCTTCGTTTCGAGCATTCGCCAGAAGAAGTGGCAGAGCTTTTAGGTTTCAATTTTTGAAACCAAGCGTAGAATTCTTATCACAATCTGTGTTTTTCTGCGTTGATGCAGATCATGTAGACAATCTTTTTGACGCGACAATTTCGGTAAATTTCAATAGATGGTGACCTCTTTCCGGACGTCTACATTGAGCTCAATATGGCCGATTGATGTACGGTTTGGGTTATATCAGCAACGAACAACAGGCAAAGTTGTACGGCAGGATCTGGTTGGTTCTTGCGGGGGAAATGCGTGAACTGACTTTTGTTGATATTGAGAAAATTCCTTGGTCCAACGTCAGATTACAAAAAGGCGAGGCGCGTTATGGGTCGTTGCAATCTTATGACTTTGTCCGGCTATGGTTGTTTCGGCTTGATTTGCTGATGCGGCTGTCCGATAGGGCGTTATGTTTAAGAACCGAGCTATTCTTTTTATTCTTATAACTCTGGTTATCGACGCAATCGGCATTGGTATCGTGTTTCCAATCATGCCAGATTTGATGGACCGCGTTGGTGCTGGCGATACCGGGCAAGGGGCTTTTTGGGGCGGGCTGTTAATGACAGCTTATGCCGGCGCGCTGTTCCTGTGCGGGCCAATAGTAGGAAGTATATCGGATGCAGTTGGCCGCAGACCGATATTAATCGCGGCGCTTGTTATGCTTGCGTTGGATTACGTGATTATGGCTCTTGCAGAAACATTCTGGCTGCTTTTGCTTGGCCGGACTTTGGCCGGACTTGCAGGGGCAACCTACATTACCGCAACCGCTTACATTGCTGATATATCATCTCCGCAGGAGAAGGCGGCAAATTTCGGACTAATTGGGGCTGCCTTCGGGATCGGGTTTGTGCTTGGTCCCGCAATCGGTGGCGTCGCTGCTGAAATCAGTATCGCCGCCCCTTTCTGGATTGCCGCACTTCTTTCAGCGGGCAATGCTCTGTTTGGTGTTTTTGTTCTGCCCGAGAGCCTTGCGCCAGACAAACGTCGGCCTTTCGGCAAGCGCGATTTGAACCCATTTAAGTCCATTTTCGATGCTTTCCGGTTTCCCGGTCTTGCAGTCCCGCTGATTTGTATCTTTATTTTTGAATTTGCCAACATGGTTTACCCAACTCTTTGGGCATTCTGGACCCGAGAGGTATTCGACTGGCCTACACTTTACATCGGGCTTTCTCTGGCGGCATACGGCGTGCTATTGGCCTTCGTACAGGGGGTTCTAATGCCGATTTTCATACGGTGGATAGGGGATTACCGCACCCTGATGCTAGGTATGATTTCAGCTCTGATCGGAATGATCGGTTTTGGTTTCACCGCGTCAATTGCGGCCCTTGTAATATTTCTGCTGCTTGCAGCTTTGTCTGATCTTGTTCCTGCCCTCATGACTGCAATGGCGTCAAATCAAGCAGATGAAGATAGGCAAGGTGTTGTGCAGGGCGTCATTGCATCGCTGTCATCTGTTGCCGCGGTTTTGTCACCCCTTGCGATGACTGGAATCTTTCAGGCCTCAGTGGATTCCGAAGGCGTCTATCTGCCGGGTGCACCGTTCCTTTTTTCAGCCATTTTGGTGGTTGTAATGATGCCGTTGGTATTTCGGTTGCGGCGGTATGCTTCGGTTTGAGGCTTGGAAATGTCAGCACAGTCTTTTCACGGTTTGCTTTGATGCGTTTTTGCAAGCTGCAAAAATAAATTTGTCGCGCGGTCATCACAAGCAAATACAGCAGACCTGATAAACTGCTGGTTTCAGCGCAGCCAAAACTCAAAAAAAAGGGCAACACAAGTCGCCCTTTTTTGAAGACCTAAGACAGTCCTAGCCCGGCGTATACCAAATCGGAGATGTATATGCCCGCTCTGTGGTCGTCATCGGGACATAATCAGGCATCTCTACACCAAATCGTTTAGCTTCGTAGGCCGTCCAGCGAGGCGTCGGAATTTCGATCACCCGAGCATAGTAAAATGCCTGAAGACTTGGATCAAAGTCAGGGTCTTGCCAAACACCGATCAGCTCTGCAGCTCCGATTGTATTGGTCCAAGTTGCATTCTCGATGTCGACAGTGTTGCCAACATCAGGCAGCTTGCCATCGGCGTCGAGCGCGCGATCGCCGGACCACACGACGTTATAAATCTTTTCCTGAGTTGCCCCATCCGCATCAACCCAACCTTTTACAATCTGGATACGATCAAGGTTGCCGGATAGCGGATCTTTGAGTGCTGCCAGAAGAAAATTCGGAGCGCGCCCATGGGTGGCCGCCCCAAGATCTCCTCCCATTGGTACGCCCTTTTTGTATCCTGCGTCGGCGGGAAGGCGGAGGGTGGCATCCTCGGGTATGAAATCATAGCCACCGAAAAATCGAACCAACATACGCGAACCAGTGGTCGCGTACGTCTCTTTGCGTTGCATCGCGTCAAAGATCGCCGCCCGCGTGTTTTCAGTCGCCCAGACTGCGCCTAAACCTCCTGCAGCTTGTTTCCAGCCATATATGGACAGCTCCGGGTCAGGAGCTTCAATGACCAGATGCTCCCATCTGTTCGGCTCCGGCTCGACACCGGAGTGCTTTCCAAAGAAGTTGTCTTCCTGAGCGGTCGCCATGCCGGTGTGTGCGTCCGTCGCGCCCACCATGCCAAACTTGAAAGGGTTGACCCCGAGCTTCTGCTCGATAACCATGCCTCGCTTAAGAGCTTCCCGTGCGTACTCTCCTGCGAGCATTTCTGGAACTTTTAGTTCCGTGCCGTTCAGGTTCGCGGCATCCCATGTGTCAAAATCGGCGAACTCGTCGTCTGGGCTGAGGAACGGGTGTGCCTCTCCATCGCCTTTTATCTGCGTCGCCTCATAGAGCGGTTCGAAACGCGTTCGAAGATTTGCGATTTCTTCGGTCAATTCCGATCCGTCATACGCGTTGAACGAGAACATGCGACCGTTTGACAAATTCCCGTTATGCGCAATCGCGAGAACTTCGCCGCCGGTCCGTTCCTCGTATTCAGCAAGGAATGCCCAAAGGTCTTCTGGGTTCTTGCTGTCGTATTGTGAGAAAGGTCGTGTTTGGTTCGCCCGGAACCGTCCATCGCGGAACAACACGTTCCGGTGCAAGTTGTTGGCGCCCTCGGTTGTATATTCATAACCGATTATTGCGGAAAACACGCCGGGTTCGTTGTAGCTGTCCGCCAGTTCAGTATATTCCTCCCACGCGTGTTTTATGGCCTTTGGGTTGTCAATTGGAGGTTCGTCACCGGAGAGCGAAGCGACAATTTCCATAGCCGTATCAAAGGCCAATTGGGCATCTCCCGACGTTAAGGCCTCGTACCAGATCTTGCCCTGTTCATTTGACAGTACTTCTGCGTCACCTGCCAGCAACTGTGGCATAAGCCCGTACATTTCAGCGTGGTCAGATACAACCAGCCAATCTAGGGGGCGCGACAGTTTCGCCCGTAATCCATGGGTTGTTGTTACTTCTTCCCCTCGCGCGAACCGAAAGGCCTGTTCCTGAGTGAGCCTTGTCATCGTGCCCGCGTCAACCGACACAGCTGTATGCAGATGGCTGTCGCCCCACAGCGGAATCTGCGGAAAATTGCGACCGGCATAGGGAGAAAATGCGTCAGGAGCCAAGACCACCTGGGTGTTCTCCTGCTCGGTCTGAAATTCCTGTGCCGTAACAGGCCCGACGGAGAATGCGACCAGCCCTGTCGTCAGATATACTGCTGCTCTTAAAGAATTTCGCCAACCTTTAAGCGATGTTTTGTGCATAAGATTTCCCCCCAAAAAAAGTATTTGCTACTGCACCAACAGTGCCACCTAATTTCAGAAGAGTATCACAAGTATAGAAAGTGGAATACTTAAGATAAATACGCGATTCAGGCTGTCTTGGTGAATTGCCAGTGATCAGCAGTTCATTCTAACAAAGACCGAAATTGGGGAAAAATTTAACACAAATATTTCAATGCCATGATATTAGTTGAATGGAATGTATAGTTGGCGGCGCTGCCTGCCGGATTCGTTATGCTGCAGAATTGGGAGGTTCTTATGCTTCGAAATTACGCGTGTTTGGTTGCTATGGTTTTTGGCCCGGCGAGTGTTCTTGCCGACGCTGTTCCCAGTAAAGAAGCGGCAGAAGGTACCTTTGCCGAGCGGCCATTTTCTCCTTATGCCAATCGAACTTTTCCAGAGCGTCCGCTTTGGGGTGACACGCATTTGCACACCGGTCTTTCGCTGGATGCCGGAGCTTTTGGCAACACGCTACTACCAGACGAAGCATGGCGTTTCGCCAAAGGGGAGCAGGTTATTTCATCGACTGGGCAACCCGTAAGGTTGGCACGGCCGCTTGATTGGATGGTTCTGACAGATCATACGGACTTGATGGGATTTGCGCCCGATCTTCAGGCTGGCAAACCTGGCGTCATTTCAGACCCGAAAGGTTTAGAATGGTACGAGGGATACAAAGCAGGCGGTGAAGAAGCTGGGAAAACAGCTTTCGACATAATCACAAACTTTTCTCAGATGACCTTGCCCGAGATTTTGTTGGAGTCATACAGCCCAGGAGCGGACGCTTTTGCGTTTACTTGGGAACATATTGTATTGGCCGCAGAGCGGCACAATGACCCCGGTAATTTTACGGCGTTCATAGGCTTTGAATGGACGTCGGTGCCGAAAGGTTTCAACCTACACAGAAACGTCATGCTTCGCGACGGACCGATCCGCGCCTTGCAAGTCGTCCCGCCGGTCACACAACCTCCGTACGGAGATACCGACCCAAAGGCGCTCTATGCGTGGTTGGAGGAGTATGAGGCCAAAACCGGTGGCCGGGCGGTTGCCTTTGCCCATAACGGCAACCTGTCCAACGGTTGGATGTTCCCTACGGAGGATACCTATCACGGCGGCAAGGTCGACGAGGAATACGTACAGAACCGCGCAAGATGGGAGCCTCACTACGAGGTAACGCAAATTAAGGGAGACGGAGAGGCACACCCGTACCTTAGCCCTGATGACCCGTTTGCCGATTATGAAAATTGGGATGTCGGAAACCTCGATATCACTGAGTTGAAAACCGAAGACATGCTGGCCGGCGAATATGCCCGTGAAGCATTGAAGCGTGGCCTTATGCTTGAAGAAAAATTTGGGGTGAACCCTTATAAATTCGGGATGGGTGGCGCGACCGACAGCCATACTTCCTTGGCTACCGCAGAAGAAGATAACTTCTATGGAAAATCTGTAAGCGTTGAACCTTCACCCACAAGGATTCAGCATCCGTTTATTGCCAATGATCTTGGGGAGATACCAGGAGACCTGCTTGTCGCCTCAGGTTACACGGCAGTATGGGCCACCGAGAACACACGCTCGGCCATATTCGATGCTTTCAAGCGTCGGGAAACCTATGCCACGACTGGCCCAAGAATTGGCCTGCGCTTTTTTGGTGGTTGGGAATTTGATGAAGGCGACCTAGAGACCCGCTTCCTGGCAGACGTTGGCTATACCAAGGGCGTGCCAATGGGCAGCGACCTGCGCCCGCGTGAAGGTGACGGCGCGCCAAAGTTCCTGATTGGTGCCTTGCGCGATCCTATCGGTGCAAATCTGGATCGGGTGCAGGTCGTCAAAGGATGGTTGGATGCCGAAGGTGAGTTACAAGAAAAGGTGTATAATGTCGCATGGTCGGACGACCGTCCTTTGGATTCCGAAGGTAACCTGCCCGATGTCGGCAACACTGTGGATATAGAAACTGCCAGTTGGAGCAATACAATAGGCGCGTCAGAACTTATTACTGTATGGACTGACCCAGAATTCGATCCTGCTGAGCGTGCCTTCTACTATGCACGGGCCTTGGAAATTCCGACGCCTCGTTGGGTCCTTTATGACAAACTCCGGTTTGGGATTGACCTGCCCGAAGACGCGCTGCTAACGCATCAGGAAAGGGCATACTCCTCTCCGATCTGGTACACCCCCAGCGAGTGAATGGATAATTGTGAATGTTGTAATCACGGGATGAACGATTTCGTCCCGCGATTTCTTTTGCCAAGTCGGAGAAAATGTAAAATTGCGTTAGTCGTTTGACATGTCGAACAGCTCGCATCAACGTTCGGGCGTCGAATTATCGACTAGCTGGGGATATTCATGCGTGTAATTAAAGAGCCTTTATTCCATTTCATTCTTATTGGCATTGCCATCTTTGGTTGGTTTAACTGGGTATCGCCTCAAAGTGAGGGCGATGATAATGGTGAGAAGATCGCAATCAATGAAGTCGATGTGGACTTATTGAGCACTCGGTTTGAAGCCAGTTGGAAGCGAGCACCAAGCGAAGCTGAACTAGAAGCACTGATCGATGCTTTGGTTCGAGAAGAAGTATTGGTCCGAGAAGCGCGCAAGCTTGGCCTGGACAAGGGCGATCAAGTGATCCGGGCAAGGCTTGCTCAAAAGATGGAGTTTCTGACCACGGCCATAGCCTCGTCGGTGGATCCGGACGAGGCCGAGTTGCAAGCTTATCTGGAAGATAATGCCGAGCGTTTCATGACGCCATCTCTTGTCGCCTTTGATCAGGTTTTTCTAGGAGAAACCGCTGAACCCAGCGAGGTGGCAGAGGTACTGTCTGCACTGAATTCTGGGGAAGACTGGTCACAACTTGGAGTTCCGTCGCTGTTGCTCCAAACAATGCCTCTATCCGCGTTAAGTGTTGTAGACTCGGCATTTGGCCGCGGGTTCTCGGGAAACCTGACAGACTTGGAAATGTCGATTTGGTCTGGTCCGATACAATCAGGTTACGGACAGCATCTTGTTCGAGTCACAGGCATTCAGGCCGGAGGCTTACCGTCGCTGGATGACATTCGTGAAGCAGTATTGTCGGAGTGGCGCCGTGAAACCGGTGACGATTTGGCACAAGCGCAGTATGAAATTCTGGCTGCTCAGTACGAAATCCAGACGCCCACTGGCGAAGGTGATGATCAGTGAGGTTTGTACTGGGTTTTCTTCTTGCGTTGTTGTTTTTCTGGACTCCGCAAACGGTACGCTCCCATGCGCTTGATCCAGGGTATTTGGATCTCCAACAATTGGCAGAGGGCACCTGGCAGGTCCTGTGGCGTGTTCCAGACGTTAATGGCAGGCCAATGGAAATCGGCGTTGTTTTGCCCAATCAGTGCGCTCCTGCACGCGGCCCGCAACCTGCGTCAGACAGTGTTGCATGGGTGTCCAGGTGGGTCGCTGAATGCGAAACTGAGATTGCTGGACAAACGGTGGCCATAGAAGGCTTGGAGAAGCAGCGAAACGATGTGCTTTTGCGTATCCAACCATTGGAATCCGAACCAGTCACACTGCGTTTTACTCCCGAAATGACGGTTCTGACAGTTCCTGAACGTCCTTCGATCTGGTCGGTCTTCACCAGTTATTTTCAACTGGGTTTCGAGCATATCTTGGAAGGTTGGGACCATTTATTGTTTGTATTTGCCTTATTCATACTTGTCCGAGATCCTTGGCGGCTTGTGGGCGCGATCACAGCGTTCACAATTGCCCACTCGATAACTCTGGCCCTTGCGACCCTCGGGGTTTTAAAAGTTCCAGCCGCCCCGGTGGAAGCTGTTATAGCCTTGTCGATTGTATTTTTGGCTCTGGAAATACTGAGGCATAAGGAAGGTCAAATCAGGTTGTCCGAGCAGTATCCCTGGATAGTTTGCTTTTGCTTCGGACTTCTGCACGGGCTTGGATTTGCCGGCGCGTTAAGTGAAATCGGACTACCTTCGCAAGACATTCCTGCCGCGCTGTTTGCGTTCAATGTAGGTGTCGAGGCTGGCCAGCTCGCCTTTATTGCTGCAGTTTCGTCAGCGCTCGCGGTATGGCGACTAATCGCGCCCTCCGGATTCCCAAGAATCTATGCCAATGCCACCCCAGTGATCGGCTATGCGATTGGTTGCGTATCTGTTTTCTGGCTTGTCGAACGTGTCAACGGATTTTAGCGTAATAACTGAATTATTGCATGATCCGTCAGTTCAATAACCGCTGTTTCTCCAAACACTACAAGTCTTTACCTCTTAACGGAAAAACCTTATCGGGTGTTAGGCATTGACCTAAGATATACTTTACCAACTCGCCAATCTGGGGGGCTTCTGATTTTCGAGGACCTGCGATATTCAAAACCGACACGGGCGTGGACAACAACCAACTTCGTATAGCCCGCGCACATTTCTCCACGCCATCTCTGACATCAACTACCAAGTGCGACTTTCCCAACTCTCGTGCGAAAACGATAGTTTTATCAGTTCCTGGACTGGTTGATCCATCTATGAATACAAGGGTTGCGTCACTGGTTGCCACATTTAGCCGGGTCCTTTCGATCACATCGTCTGTATCCGTCTCCTTCAGCCCGGGGATGTAGTCGGGAATTTTTCCAGCCTCATTTGTCCGGCCATTTGGAACCCAGCCTTCGCACGGAATTGAGTGCTCAACGGCGAATTCCAACGCGGACATGTCAACACCGGTTTGTCCACCAGACACGATTTTCACAGGGGATCACCCAAAACCAAATGCGGTACGAATAGTTACAGTAAATTTAATCGTTCGCACGCCCGAGAGCAAACGCTAGAACCAGATCGCGGTATGTAAAAGTAATCCCGGTTTTCCAACGCTTAACTGTAGATTGGAAGCAGGTCACCCTCGGCGAGCTGAAACCCGCCCGCGGCGACTTCGCGCCACGAGCGGGAAAAGATTAGGCGAATGCGACTCCATTTTCATTCATTGGCAGTTCGGACACGCGCAAATCCAGCTGAGCGATGGCATTGGCCAGCGCCGGGGCAGAAGGCGGTGTACCCGGTTCACCGATACCCGTCGGGGCCTCTGTTGACGAGATGATATGCGTTTCGATCGACTTGATGTCTGAAATGCGAAGCGGTTCGTAGTCAGGAAAATTAGACTGCTCAACCGAGCCTTGGTCCAAGGTTATCTGATCGCGCATTGCATGTCCGATGCCATAGCCAATGCCACCCTCGACCTGGGCTTTGATCACGTCCGGGTTGACTGCAATACCGCAATCAACCGCGGCAGTTACTTTTTCAATCTGAATTCCATCGTCCAGATTGCCGGATATTTCGACGACTTCGGCCACGTAGGAACCGAATGACTTATGAACAGCTATGCCTTGGACATTGCCATCGGCGAGCTTACCCCAATTTCCTTTCTCGGCCGCAAGTCTTAGCACCGCGGCTTTGCGTTGCTGATCCTTTCCGCCCGCAAGATAGCCCAATCGGAATACCACAGGATCAATGCCAGCGGCTTTGGCTGCCATATCCATCATAACCTCCATTACATATCCGGTGTGTGTATGCCCGACCGAGCGCCACCAAAGAACCGAGGTGGCTTTTTCCGTATCCGTCAGGCCGATTGCCATACTGGGAATGATATAAGGATTTTCCGTTACTCCCTCGACAGTCGAATGGTCGACTCCGTCCCGAACGGCGAACGCCTCGAACGCGGTACCTTTCATGATGGATTGACCTGCAACTTGGTGCTCCCAGCCGACAATTTTTCCGTCAGCGTCCATTCCGACGCGGACTTTGTGACCGACGGCGGGTCGGTAATACCCGCCTCGGATGTCGTCTTCGCGGTCCCAGACCAGTTTAACTGGGCGCGACCGGTCCGTCATTGAAAAGGCCAAAGCCGCCTCGACTTGGTAATCGGCGTCCGGAGTTGCACGACGCCCGAAAGAGCCGCCAGCCAGCATAGTCTTGATATGAATCTTTTCAGCTGGAAGGCCGAAAATCTGCTGGTAGGCCATGTGTGGACCGGTTGGCATCTGTGCGCCGTCATGCAAAACGATGTCGCCATCAGCAGTTTGCTCGATCGTGCAATTTATTGGTTCCATCGGGGCGTGGGCCAACAACGGAAAATAGAATGTCTTTTCAACGATGGTCGCAGCCCCTTCAACTGCTGCTGTGACAGCGGATTGATCGGCTTTGTTCACGTTGTAAACAGGTGCATTGTCCAACGCAGCCAAGATCTCATCCCGGATTTCTTGCGAGGACCGTGTCTCCGCCGCAGACATGTCCCAGTCAACATTCAGCGCTTCGCGGGCTTGCATCGCGGCCCATGTATTTTCTGCGTACACGGCAACACCATGCTTCGTAGGTAGAGTTTGGGCCATAATGAAACCCTTAACGTCCCTTGAACCGGTGTCATCGAAGCCAATGACTTTTCCACCTTGCTGTGGCGTACGTTTGACCATGACAACCATCTGATTGTCCAGTTGCACGTCCATGGCGAATTTCGCTGTGCCGTTTACCTTGATCGGGCTGTCTTTTCGGCGTGTCGCCTCGTTGCCAATAATTTTCCATTCGGACGGATCGCGCAGACGTGGGCTTTCCGATGGTGCCAGAGCGCTTGCGGCGGCCACAAATTCTCCTAACGGCGCTGAGTTGGACGACCCGCTGATCACTCCGCCCTGAATATCCAGTGCCGTGGTTTCGACGCCCCAAGCTTCCGCTGCGGCTCTGATCAATACTTCGCGTGCCCCGGCGCCAGCTGTTCGGTATTGTACCCAAGAGTTTGAAATGGCCGTAGAGCCGCCAGTTCCCTGAAATGGTCCAAAAAGTGTATTGTTGTAGACGTTGGGATCTGAAGGTGCGAACTCGTAATCGATCTGATCCATTCTGACCCCCAGCTCTTCGGCGATCAATGAGGTAAGACCTGTAGCTGGTCCCTGACCTTTTTCGAAGTGTTTGACAATCGCAACGACGTTGCCGTTGCTGTCGATCTTTACGAAAGGATTCAACATCGCATCGGCCGAGCTAGACGCGGCCATTGTACCATTTGCGCTTGTTCCGACATACAGAACAGCACCTGCGGCGGCGGCTGTTTGTAGGAAACCACGGCGGGAAAGTTTGACGGTCATAGTTGTTAGGCCTCCAGAATTTCGGATGCGCGCAAAACCCCGGCGCGGATTCGTTGGTAAGTCGCGCACCGGCAGGCATTGCCATACATGTACTCATCGACTTCTTCTGCCGTGGGCTTGGCGTTTTCGCGCAGCAGCCCAACTGCGTTCATGATCTGACCTGACTGGCAATATCCACATTGAACCACATCCAGTTCTATCCATGCCTGTTGAACTGCGGCCCCGATTTTGTCCTGATCCATTACCTCGATCGTCGTGATTTCCGCGTCTTCAACGTCTTCAATGTAGGTCTGGCACGAACGCACGGGCTCGCCATTCAAGTGAACAGTGCAAGCGCCACATGATGCGACGCCACATCCGAATTTGGTTCCCGTCAATTTTAACTCGTCCCGGATAACCCACAGCAGTGGTGTGCCGGGCTCCGCCTCGACGGAATGTGATTGACCATTTAATTTAAGCGTTAATGCCATGGCTTTTGGGGCCTCCCTATTGGCTGTTGCTTATTCAAACTTCTCGAATTTAGCGAAGGTATCTGCATAATCCGGATGCCATCGGGACAGGGCAGGGCGGTTTTCGATAATGTCACCCAATGCCCAGGTTACCCGGCGCTTGTCGCGTTCAGGCGGCACGTCATTGTCAGGGCAGAGGATATAAAAATCCCCTTTCGATATGCGCGTAATCAGGTGGTCGACAGTTTGTTCCGATGTCCAAGCGGCAGCGGGTTTGTCGGGGATATGGCGCGCAATCATTCCGGTATATGTAAAGCCCGGAACGAAGAGATGGGCCGAGATTGGTGCTTTTTCCTGACGTAGATCGTGCGCAAGCATCTCGGTCAGAACTTTGACACCTGCTTTTGAAACATTGTAGGCGGGGTTGCCTGGTGGCGTGGTGATCCCCTGTTTTGAGCCGGTGTTGATGACAACGGCGGGGCGATCTGCGGCGATCATGCGCGGTAAAAAGGCTTGAACACCGTTGATCACCCCAAAAAGGTTCACTTCAATGATGTCGCGCCAGGCGTCAGGCTTTTCCCAACTGCCGCTGGGACGTGCTATCCCAGCATTGTTCATAAGCACGGCCACTTCACCGGCCGCGAATGTTGCATCGGCCAGGGCCTGCACCGCCTCGGCATCGCTTACATCGGTAGGAACAGTAAAAACCTGAGCGTTGTTTTGCAGATGGCCACGAACTTGCTCCTGTGCCTGATCCAAAGTCTCACCTGGCAAGTCGGCTAGCATGACACTGAGCCCCGCTTGGGCAAAGCGTTCAGCAGCGGCAAGTCCGACACCGCTTGCTCCACCTGTTACAACTGCAATGCCGCCTTGTTCTATCGATTCAAAATACATTTCCGTGCCTCCCGATCTGAATCTAGAGCCCCAGATTTTGCTTCAAGGCTCCGATAAAAGTCGCGTCGTCCTGAGTTTTTCGAGTGTCCAGCAATTCCTCTGCGTCCTGTCCAGCGCGGTATCGCAGTTGAGAACTGCCGTCAGTCACGGCGTCCCAGATAACCTCTGCCACGACAATGGGTTCAGATGCGGATTGTGCTTGAGACCAAGCACCGAACAGCGCTTGTACAACAGGTTGATATTCCGTCATGGTCTCGTCGTTCACCATATCGAACGAACGGCCGCCGAAATCAGTTTTGATCATTCCGGGTTCGACGATCTTGACCTTTATTCCCGCAGCTTCGAGTTCGAAATGCAGCGCCTCTGAAATTCCTTCGACGGCGAATTTTGTTCCATGGTAAAGCGTTCCCAGCGGAAAAGTCATCTGTCCGCCAATCGAGGAAATATTAACGATCGTCCCAGTGCCCTGCCGACGCATATGCGGCAAAACTGCCTTGGTCGTTTCTAAAAGGCCGATCACATTTGTGTCGAATTGTCGGCGAATGCGGTCCATGGGAAACGCTTCCAACGGACCATATGCGCCGTAACCTGCATTATTGAGTAAAACGTCAATTTTTTCGAAAGCTTCAAGGCCCGCAGATACAGCGGATTGAATCGAAACTGGATCTGTTACATCCAAGCGGGTCACCATAACGTTATTCATGCCAACCAAGTCTTGCTCTTTTTCAGGGCTGCGCATTGTGGCAATCACGTTCCAGCCTTTTGAGGCGAACAACCTTGCTGTCTCTTTTCCGATGCCTGAAGAAGCACCTGTGATCATTATTGTCTGCGACATGAGATAAATCCTGATTGAGCTATGAAACAAAACTAGTGTCATTGCCCACAAGGTCGCTGCCTTATCCTCCAAATGATCTGCCTAATTCTCCGACCATTTGGTGTTTGCTGTTCACGAAACGCCTATTGCGCCTATATTTCTAAGGAACAGGAGGCCTGCCATGGTATCGAAAAATCTGGTCTACGATGTTTTTAACCTTGTGAAAGCCAAGGGTGCGCTGGGCGTAGGCTGTGAAACTGGCGTGGACGGCTTTTACGCCTTTGGCAGCCTTGAGACTACGGAATGTGCGGCCGGTTTTTATGAACCGATTATGTGCTTGGTCCTGCAAGGCGCTAAAGAGGCCTACATCGGTGGACGCGTCGTGCGATATGCCGCAGGCGATACTTTGATTGTCAGCCACGCGGTGCCTGTCGACGCAGCAATAATTCAAGCCAGCCCTGACGAGCCTTATACAGCGCTTGCACTGAAATTGGATTTGGCGCTGGCGCGCAGTCTTTACGACGAGATTGGAGAAGTCATTGAGAACGAAAGCGACGCCCGTACGCTGGATGCAGACGTTTCGGAAGAAGCTGTAGTGGATGCCGTTGCACGACTGTTCCGCTTGGCTCAGGATCCAGTCGAGGCACGGGCGTTGGCACCATTGGTTCTGAAAGAGATTCACTTTCGTCTGTTGCGGGCACGTCATGGAGCGATGCTGCGAAAACTTTTGCGGCATGAAAGCCCGGCGAGCAGGATTTCGAAAACCATCGCGTTCATTCGTGACAATTACAAAGCCACCATCCCGGTGGCTGACTTGGCAGCCGAGTCAGGTATGAGCCTGTCCGCGTTTCATGAACACTTCAAAAGCGTCACGTCGACATCCCCGCTTCAATACCAAAAAGAACTTAGATTGCTTGAAGCACGCCGTCTGCTTTTGTCTGGACATGTATCGGTCGCATCCGCTGCATACGACGTTGGATACGAAAGCCCCACTCAATTCAGCAGAGAGTTTTCTCGCAAATTTGGATTGTCTCCCAGCGAGCAAAAATCAGGAGCGACCCTGCTGGCTGGATAAAACCGAGTTTGGCAGCGACCTTGTCGTGTCTAAACGCAAATGGCTACAGATCGCTTTAGCGTTGAACGATATTGAAAAATCCGGCAACCGTGCTTTCCATCGCGCGGTATGTCGCATGTATGACATCTTAAACTGCTGCTCTGGTTACAAATATGTTTGATATGCAGGCATATGGAGAGTTCGGGTATCATGTCTGATAAGAAACCTAAATTTGCCACTTTTTTCAGGTGCCGGCCCCGCGGTTTGGTAGTCTGCAATGATCGTGCAAACAAGTTTTCGAACCACATTAAGACTTGCTCCGGCGCAATCCTGCGTCGCACACATATTACCGGAGTCAATTCATGACCCATGTTTTGACCTTGAATGCGGGGTCCTCGTCGCTGAAATTCGGCTTGTTTGCTTTAGGGGCAAGTGATCCTTCAGCAGTCAGTACCGGGTTGGTGGAAGAGATTGGAAGCGATTGCGCGCGCATTCATGCGAGTTCTGGCGACGGTGAAGTAATTGCGGACAATCGGCCAGAGCCGATTCAGGATGACGCAGTGGCCCTTGATCGGGTGCTTGCGCTATTAGGCCATCATTACCCAGATGTGCGAATCTCGGCAGTAGGTCACCGAATTGTACACGGCGGCCAAGATATAGTTTCACCACAGCCGTTGAGCGAGGAGGTATTAAAGAAGCTTGAACGGTTATCACCGCTTGCACCTTTGCACCAACCGCAAAACTTGTTGGTTGCACGGATTGCGATGGCGCGGTTTCCGAAGGCGCTGCAAATAGCATGTTTTGACACCGCATTTCATCGTCATCACCCTTGGGTAAATGATGTCTTTGCCTTACCAAGAGAATACTACGACAAAGGCGTGCGCCGGTACGGTTTTCACGGGCTGAGTTATGAATACATCTCTGACCATCTACGAAGAACTGCACCATTATTTCATGCTGGCCGGGTCATCGTAGCGCATCTGGGAAACGGCGCGTCAATGTGTGCAATGGTCAGTGGCAGATCCGTTGGGTCGACGATGGGATTTTCGGCCCTTGATGGGCTGCCAATGGGTACACGTTGCGGACAGCTTGATCCAGGAGTCTTACTTTACCTGATGGAACAAGAGGGTATGAGCGCCAGCGAAATAGCGGACCTACTTTATAAACATTCGGGTCTGTTGGGTTTGTCCGGCCTGTCCCACGATATGCGCACACTTGAAAAGGCCGACACCCCTGAAACCCGACAAGCAATTAGTTATTTCACCTTTCGTATTCGCCGCGAGTTAGGCGCATTGGCAGCGGTTCTTGGCGGATTGGATACTGTGGTATTTACGGGTGGAATTGGCGAAAACTCTCGTCTTATCCGAGACCGGGTATGCGGTGACATGGGGTGGCTGGGCATCGAGCTGGATCACGATGCGAATGCCGACAACAACCGCATCATCTCGACCGATTTGTCGCGGGTTTCGGTCATGGTTATCCCAACCAACGAGGAGCTAGTCATTGCCCGCGCAGCGGCACTGCATCTGGCATCGGAAGCTACTAAGGTTCATGACAGATCGTAGGGCTAAGCGACCTGATGAAGCCTAATTCATGACAGCCTCTTTCTCTGCGCGTCTCTGATCAAGGCTGCGAGACGATAGAAACCGTGCGCCATCTTGGTATAGGGCGTCAACAGAAAGAAGGTCAGGACAGATCCCAGATGGATGGCCAGCAATGCGGGCATAAAAGAGGTCGAACCAAGAGCATAAAGGACAAGTCCGCTCAAACCTACAAACCCAAGTAGCAGGATAAAACCGAATTCGCCTCCCCACGCCGAAGGGTCGCCCAGTTCGCGGTCGGACTTTTGCTTCAGAAACGCCATCGCCCCACAACCCACGGTCAGCAATAACCCACCGGAAATCCCGAATAATTTAGGCAATGACCAGAACCCATAGGGTGCGTGCATTCCCAAACCGTAATGCATAATTGTCGCCGCCGAAGTCGACGCAAAACACAACAGGAAACCGTACATGATGGATTGGTGAATGTGACGACGCGCCTGGCTAAATCGGTCTTCGTCCTCGAAATTGCAGCCGTCACCATGACCAGCGGCGAGATCTTGCATCTGACCAACGCGTTTCAAAGCAGCCGTCACGTCAGAAAATTGGATGGGTTTTCCACTGACCTCGGTCCAATACCGCTTAAGGCTTAGGCCAACGCTGATCAATGGAAGAAGGAATGCAGGAGCAAAAATCGCCACCATCGCGTTATGGGAAAGAACGGCATAAAAGCCGTCCCCATCGCTAGATCCAATTGCACGAGCTGCCCAGAACAAAAGGGCAAATCCGACTACTAGCGCCAGCGCGATGGCCCCTCCATCAGTGTGAAAACGACGCGCCAGTGGTTGCGGCCAAGCAAAACTTTCCCAACTGTCGCGTCGCACCTCAGCAAGTGCTTTTGGCAAGTTCAGATCGAATTCATGCGGGGCGGTATACTGACACGCATAATAACAGCCCCGGCAGTTGTGACAAAGATTTGCAAGCTGAGTTATGTCGCCAATCGAAAATGCCCGTTCCGAATGAAGGGACGGAAATACCGAGCAATAACCCTCGCAATAGCGGCACGCATTGCAGATTTCAGCCTGACGGCGGGCTTCTTGAATTAATTCAGTTTGCATAAGCAGCGGCCTCACGTCCTGCAATCCGTCCAAAAACGGTTCCAATTGTCATCCCGAACCCTGCAAGATACCCTTGGCCTAAGATCGATCCCGCCATGGTTTCTCCGGCCGCCCATAGGTTTTGGATTTTTCCCGAGGATGTCGAACACTGTGCGTTGTCGTTCACTTTCAACCCCAAATAGGTGAAAGTTACGCCTGTACGTAAGGTATAACCGTAGTAAGGCGGCTTGGAGATCGGTCTCGCCCAGTTGGTTTTGGGCGGCGTCAGGCCAGAGGTACTGACACCGTCCAATTCGGTTGGATGAAACCCGCTTGTATCGCCGCAGGAGGCATTGAATTCGGTGACTGTCGCGATCAGCTTTTCGGCCGGCAGACCCATCAAGTTTGCTAGGTCTTCAAGCGAATCCGCCTTCAATGGTGGAAAGACTGACGGCATGAACAAGTCCAGCGATTTTGCGTCGATGATCACGTATCCCACCTGGTCTGGTTGGGCCGCCACCAGCCGACCCCATATGGCATAACGTTTGGGCCAGACATCCTCGCCTTCGTCGTAGAATCTTTCGGCATTCTTGTTCACGACGATTGAAAACGGCACACAGTCCAAACGCGTGACGATGCCACCGTCGAACTTTGGCGCGCGGCCGTCGATTGCAACGGCATGGCATTGTGTGGGATCTCCTACGCTTTCGACGCCTTGATCCAGCAGGTCGGCCAACACTACACCTCGGTTATAAGGCGTCCCCCGGATCAAAAAATTCTTTGCAGGCTCACCCCACGCCCGGGTTAACCAGTCAGTGTCGGCCTGAAACCCGCCTGAGGCAACGATTACTGCCTTTGGTGCGATCCGGTGGGATTGTCCTTTGTAAGTGTAGCCCACCCATTCAACTCGATCATCGTTCAGTTCCAAATGCGT
Source organism: Ruegeria sp. BHSA163 (assembly GCF_059613365.1). Lineage (NCBI taxonomy): Bacteria > Pseudomonadati > Pseudomonadota > Alphaproteobacteria > Rhodobacterales > Roseobacteraceae > Ruegeria > Ruegeria sp. BHSA163. The sequence continues at coordinate 26,269 of NZ_JBXWSJ010000030.1, read as the reverse complement.
GACGGCGGCTTCATACAGCACCTCGACGCCCAATCTCTCAGCCGTTCGGTAATATGCGTTAACCAGTGATTTCCCACCGCCCATGAAAAAGGCATTGGTTCGCGCCAATGACAGAGTGCCGGACAGCGACGGCTGGAAACGCACCCCATGTTGTTCCATCCAAGGCAGGCATTCCTCAGATGAGCGGATTGCCATTCGTGCCAGATTTTCGTCGGTTTTACCGCCAGTAACCTTCATAAGATCGGACAAGTATTCTTCTTCGCTGTATTCTTCGATCAGTGGTCCCAAAGGTCCGGTATGCTTGCAACGAAAGTTTCTGGTGTGCCGGGAGTTTCCTCCGCGATAGGGTTTGGGCGCGGTTTCGAGTATCAGAACCTTAGCGCCTGCTTCAGCCGCTGTAATGGCAGCGCAAAGCGCTGCGTTGCCGCCCCCTATGACCGCGATGTCGTGTGTCGCCGTTTGATTGGCCGCATCCGTTGTTTTCATCAATCTTGTTCCGCGTTGCGATTGCGTTTTTGCAAAGCGCGAATCCTGATACGCTGTGCTGTCTGGATGTGGGCGCGCATTTCCGCCTCGGCTGCCGCGCCGTCCCGTTCCAACAGTGCTGACATTACCCGCCGATGTTCGGTTACAGCTTCTTCGGCGCGTTCGCTGTCCAGCAGTTGCGAGGGCCCAAGGATCAACAGCGCTTTTTGTAAGGACAGCATTGACTTGGACAAGAACCGGTTTTTGGCTGCATCCAGAAGTGTATCGTGGAAAACTCGGTTGATACGAGTGGCTTCCGGACCTGTTCCTGCCTGGGCCAATTGTTCGTTCAAATGCGCAAGCTCGCTCATCTCAACTTCTGACGCTGCCCGGGCAGCGAGCCGTGCAGCGGTACCTTCAAGCACCGCGCGCATTTCATACAATTCCATTACTTCGGCATATTCGAGCTTGCGGACCGTCGCGCCCAGCCTTGGAATGTGGGAAACGAGCCCATCTGCCTCAAGATTTCGGATCGCTTCGCGAACGGGGGTCCTGCTCACGCCTATCCGATTGGATAGTTCAACTTCTCGCAATCGGTCACCCGGCAGAAGAGCGCCGTTTCGAATCTCATCCAGTAACCGCTGATAGGCGGAACTGCCCTGCGGGCCTGAGGAAAGCGAGTCGTCTTGATTGGTCACCGATAATAATCCTCTATGCATCCGGTTGCATACATTTGTATTCAAAATTTGTCAACAAGCCCAAACCTGTTGGTTTTCGGGGGGTATTCAAAGGCGAGATTGACCAACTCAAAAGCCGCGAACTTACGGTAGTTACGGGCTTTCGCTACAGTAGATTTGCCGGGAGGCAACTTCCTTGACCGGGGTCACCTGAGCGCCGGGGTCGACATCAGTCCAGAAATACGGGCACGTGTTTTGGTCTCAAACCAAGCGCCTCGGCCACGCGCCGTTTCAGGCTGCGCTGCGGCGCGATATCTTGGTTCATATCGAACACGAGACCGTTCAATTCGGGGTTTCGCAGCAAGGCGAGTTCAACTCCCCAGACTGCAGCCTGCTTGGGGTCAAGGCCCTCGGGTCTGCCCATTTTTGTATCGAGCATTCCCGGGACCCAGTCATTTATTATTATGTTTGGAAATCGCTTACCGACGTCTGCGACCAATGCGGCAGAAAACAACCTGAGTGCACCTTTCGAAACGCTGTAACCGGTACTTCCCGGCAAAGGGGCCTGATCAGCAAAGCTGCCGACGTTTATTATTCTGCCCTGGCCATTTCTGATCATGCGCTGCAAGGCAAGATGAGAATATGAAACGGCACCGCCAAAATTCGTCTTTATTTCCCTCTCAAAAAAATCCAGCGACGCAGTCGCAAAATCATAGCGATCATAGACACTTGCGTTGTTGATTAGGATTAGATGGCTGAATTCAAGTTGATCTAGTTGATGAAACACGCGTTCTGCCGCAACGTGGTCCGACACGTCTGCAGCAATGGAGATAATATTTTCTGGGTGCTTACATGTTTCTTTAGTGCCAAGAATCGAGTCATTGAGTCTTGCTACACCGACAGCACGAATGCCACGCTCGGCAAACTGGTGACACAGCGCGCGCCCAAGGCCCGAGCCGGCTCCTGTCACAATCGCAAGCGTATCATCAAATTTTGCGGCCATTCGGTCTCCTTGATCTGTCATCAGCAATCAGGTGGAAAACAAAGCGTTTTCAATTATATGATCTCCGACCCGTAACGCATTTGCCGCAATAGTCAGACTTGGGTTCACACCATTCGAGGTTGGCATAAAGGACGAGTCCACGCAAAACAGGTTATGCAGATCATGCGCCCTGCAATTTCTATCCAACACGCTTGCGCCTGCGTCGTCTCCAAACCGGGCAGTACCGCAGGCATGCGCATGATTGATTTGAGGAAGTCTGTTCAGGTGCAAGCGCCGCCGCCGCGGAAGCGCCGCATTGATCATTTTGGTGAACACTGCGCGCCGAGACATAAGCTCATCTGAGACGTTATAAACGACTTTTATCTGATCGGTTCTTTCCCCGCCATTTGCGACGTGATTTTCCGTATTCGGAAAATCTTCGAGTATGCCGACATATAATTCCGCATTTCCCAAAACCTTTGCGGCAATCGTCGATACGAAGTGCGTGGAGTGGTGTTTGAAGGTCTGCTTAAGCGAACTTCCTTTTTCAACCGATTGAGAAAGAAAATGCGAAATTGTGCGATAGTCTGCAGATACGCCCAAGGCTTGAAAAACGCCTAGTCGGAATTGGCCCGAAGTGTAAAAGTCCTTCATGGAGAATGTTTTACTGTATTCTGATCCATCATGGTGCAACCCGGACCAAACCGCAAAAAATTCATTCAAATGAAACATCAAATTTTGGCCGAGCAGACCAGACCCGTTCGCGCATCCATTTGGCCAATATTCGCTAATTGATCTTTGGAGGATGCGCGGCGAGTTCAATGCTCCGGCGGAAAGAATGAAAACCTTGGCATTCAAAAGAAATGTCTTGCCTTTGCAACGGACTTCAAGCTGATCGATTGCGTCCGTCGTTCCGTGGAACCTAACAGCCTCGCACCAATCTAAAAGTTCGGCGTTTCCGGTCGCAAGAGCTGGATCAACCCCCGCAGTGCGCCCATCCATCTTGCAACCGCGCGGGCACTTTCGCCCAAAACACATCTTGCAGTTATCAAGGAACTTTGCCCCCGTTGGGCTTCGATAAGGGTTCAGGCCATAAGTTTGGAAAAACTGTCTTAGTTTCTTTTGATATTCGGTGTCCTGCTTTGGCGGAGCAATTGCATTTTTGCCTGACGGTTCTACAGGGTTTCTTTCCCCCACGACATGATACAGATGTTCTGCTTCCGCAAAGTACCGATCAAATTCCGCGTATTTCACGGGCCATCCCCCAGTCGGGTGAGGCCGAGAATCGGTTTCGTCAATGTCTTCCGGAGCCGGCCTTTCCAACGTGGAAGCATAAAAAGACGATGTACCGCCTACACCGGCGCCAATCCCAAAGTCCACAGAGGTTGTCTCACCGTTTGATGTAATTGACGCGTCGCTGGGCCATATCCCGTGCAGCATACGCGAATACTCGTCACCAACCGGGTAACCGTCTTGCTCTTCGGTACTCGGTCCATACGGGCCATATTCAACAAACAAAACTTTTGCGCCGGCTTCGGCAAGTCTTCGACCAATCGTACCGCCACCGATTCCTGTGCCTATTACGATGGCATCCCATGTCTTGGAAAGGATTTCTTCAATGCTCATCTTTTTTTCTAGGCCAATACTCGTTCACTGGATTTCTGGGTTTCATTATGCGTCTCGAATAGGTGTATTCTTTGGACGCAAGAAGGTTGTGGTTAAGGGGTTCAATTCATCATGCGTTTGATTTCATTTGCTACTGCTTCTGCGGACTTAGCCTGTCCCTTCGCGTTCCAGTGATCGTCTCCTCCTTTAAGAAACAAGTCGTTCACATCGCCACTTTTCAAGACGGGATATAGATTCAAGACCTCTTGATCATGGTCGACTACCGAAGCTTGCAGCAGGTTCGTCAGGTTTTTCGGATTGTAAGTTGGATACTTTTCCTTGTTGATCTGCCCCGATGAATGGGCACCATCCAGCAGATCCATCGGATGTGGAATAACAACGAATAGTAAAGGTACGTTCGCATTCGCAGCTACAGTAGATATCTCGCCTATGATCGCGTCCATCAGTCTGATCTTCAAGTCAGCCGATGCTGAGCTCGGGGAAACGGCAATATCCGTTGAATAGGGGTCGACAGCGAATTCTCCAACGATTTTCTCACCGGCAACAAAGCTTTGGTATTCTTCCTGATGCCTGGCCATAGCCCAGTCAATCCACGCCTCGGGGTCGAATTGTTCGGGTGTCGTTCCGCTGTTTCGTAGCGCTTTCAACGTACGTCGAAGCACCCGGACAATCGCCAGTTCGCTTTCGTTTAACTGCCCCTCCCTTGCTTGTTCGGCGCTCAGAAAAAACTCGCGCTCAACAAGACTGCCGTCACCGTCCAGATCGTACATACGGTTGCGCAGTAAATCCCCAAAATCGTTCCCCGAGAAAATGGAAACAACCACAAAATCCGGACTGTACTGATCCAGTTCTGTTTGCATTCGCCGCAAAATCTGATCTGGGCCATAGCCCGAGATACCCGCGTTTATAACTTCTGAGTCAACTGCCAGCTTTTCGGTCAGATCTTTCTGCAATACAGATGTAAACCGCTCGTCGAACGGAGTGTAATTCGCATGAATAAACGAGTCACCGTAAACCAAAACACGGAACTCAGCTGGTGGATCGCGCAGCTCTGGGCCTACGAAACCGTCGGTGTTTACCTGATAGAGAACGGTTGCGCCTCCAAATTCTTGCGGATGGGTCAACACACCAGATGAGCCTGGCTTTAGTTGAAAAAGCAACCTGTCGTCATATTGGTAATTAGTAAAATAGTTTGGTCGGAACATCACCTGAAGTAAAATTTCCACGGCAACAAGCGATAGAATGGTTGCCACAAAGATAGAAAAATAAGTCGAGGCTGCGCGAGTAGGTAAAAACGCTGCGGCCATCGTGATCAGACCAGCAATCAATACTACGCTTTGGAAAAGACCAAACCCAGCTCCTCCACCTATGCTGGGGTGATCCGACAAAGCCCATATACACAGCCCTAAACCACTGATCAGGCAGGCGGATCGTACGATCAAACTACCGTGCTTGGTGGGTTTATTTTTTGCCATAATTAACCTCGGCCTTTAGACGTGCCAAAAGGCTGGACCTTATCGCGAGGCTCGTTGTCATTTAGTCCAGTTCGTATTTTTGTTTGTAATCTTCTGCCAACTTTGGATCCTGCTCCTCTTTCATTAGAACAGAGTTCCCCACTACCAGATACTCGATATCGGTTCCCATGAAGCAACGAAATGCATCCTCTGGCGTACAAACAATCGGTTCTCCTCGCACATTGAAAGACGTATTCACGACTATTGGGCAACCCGTACGTTGTTTGAAAGCAGAAATGAGTTGGTGGTATCTAGGGTTCGTGTCCTCATGAACCGTTTGAATGCGAGCCGAATAGTCAACATGGGTAATGGCCGGAATATCTGACCGTTTTACATTTAGTTTTTCTATTCCAAACAATTCATTTTCTTCTGCAGTCATTTCCCGGCGATGTTCCGGTTTCACTGTGTCAACCATAAGCATGTAAGGACTGTCTTCGTCAAAGTCGAACCACTCGGACACATCTTCTCTTAGGACAGATGGCGCAAATGGCCTGAAGCTTTCGCGATACTTTACCTTAAGGTTTAGGGTGCGCTGCATCGTTTCTGAACGAGGGTCACCCAAAATAGAACGCCCGCCCAAGGCGCGTGGACCGAATTCCATCCTACCATTGAACCAGCCGACTGCTTTGCCGCCTTCCAAGGCATCTACCGTTTTTGAAATTACTTCATCTTCCGATAAAGTGCTGAATACGGCTCCTGCCTCGCTCAGGCGTTTTTCGATATCTGCCTGTTCGAACACCGGGCCAAGGTAAGATCCCTTCATTCGGTCTTTTCCGGGTTGCGCGGCCTTTCGGGGGTTACCCAATTCACCATGCCACGCTGCGTAAGCCGCACCCACCGAACCTCCGGCGTCACCTGCCGCAGGTTGAATCCAGATGTTTTGGAATGACTGGTCACGCAGAACTTTACCATTCGCCACACAATTCAACGCGACCCCGCCGGCCATGCAGAGATTTGGTATATCGTATTCCTTTGCCAAGCTGCGCGTCAGCCTTAGCACGATCTCTTCCGTGACAGCTTGCACAGACGCTGCAATGTCCATGTGAAACTGCTCGAGCCGGTCGGTTTCAGGTTTGCGGACCGGCGCTCCAAAAAGATCACTGAACTTGTCATTGGTCATCGTAAGTCCAGTGGAATAGTTGAAATAAGACTGGTCAAGGCGATACGAGCCGTCTTTTTTCAGGTCGACTAATTTATCAAGAATTAGGTTTTTAAAGCGAGGTTCACCGTACGGTGCCAGCCCCATGACTTTGTATTCGCCGCTGTTGACTTTGAACCCGGTGTAATAAGTGAATGCAGAATACAACAGGCCGAGTGAATGTGGAAAGTGGATTTCTTTCAGGATTTCCAGGTTTTTGCCCTTGCCGATCGCAACAGTTGTCGTCGCCCACTCTCCAACCCCATCCAGGGTTAGAACGACCGCCTCATCAAATGGTGATGGATAATATGCACTGGCTGCGTGGCTATAGTGATGTTCAGCAAACAGAAGATTTTCTGGTTTGATCGTCCCTTGGCCAAGCTTTTTGAGCTCTTTAAGTAGCAAGCTTTTTTGAAAAAGCTTTTCCCGAAGCCAAACAGGCATGGCAATTCGGAAAGAACCAAAACCTTTGGGTGCGTTTGCTACGTACGTCTCAAGAAGGCGTTCAAATTTCAAAAATGGTTTATCGTAGAACGCGACATGGTCCACATCCGATAGCTGCAGCCCAGCCTCTTGCAAGACATAAGAAATTGCGTTCTCTGGAAATCGCGCATCATGTTTTTTTCGAGTAAAACGCTCTTCTTGCGCTGCGGCGACAAGCTCACCATCAATCAGCAACGCGGCCGCGCTGTCATGATAGTACGAAGAAATACCAAGGATCGCGGTCATACTAAAACAATGTGTATATGAAAGGCGCGACGGCCGAGCCTTGGGTCAGAACGATCAGGCCACCAAAGATAACCATGACTACCAGAATGGGCAGAAGCCAGAATTTCTTTCTGACTCTCATAAAGGTCCAAAGTTCGCTAAAAAAAGACATGTAGATTTTCCTGTACAGAACTATTCAAGTGTCGTTTAGAATTGTTGCCGCATCGTCGACTGGTTGCTTTTTTCCGGATCTACATCGATCCAGTAGGTATCAGCGTCGTGGTCGATTTTTTGACCGATTGGATCCGAATTAAACAATCGTCTGATTAATCCAATTGGTGTGACAGTCGTAAAAAAGATTAGGCCCATGACAATCGGCGAAATGATACTGTTCAATAGCATCCCGAACTTAAACCACAGGCGATTCAGCGGTCGCAGTATTTCAGGACGAACAATACCAGCTACGAGAAAGCCCGCTGCGACTAACAAAGACCAAATTCTTACGTCACCGCCAAAAAACACCGGGAACAAGGCTATGATGAAGAAAACGGTAGCAAACACCCAGGCGAAAGAACGTTCGGATCCCATTTGGACTTCGGTCTTACCGTCCAGGTCCAGCCCGCCGGGTTTTGATTTCGCATTCTCAGATCCGAACATGATTCGACAACTCTTACACTCACCAGTCGGGTCGGAAGTTACCTGAACCCAGACTGATTAAAAACGCAGAATCGGAAAATTCCAAAAATTCGCGATTATGAGTAGCTACAGGCGAAATCTTAGGGACAATAGGTGGAATGAGTGAACATTGTCCAAAGGTGGGCAACGGGACCATTCTTTTCAAATTTTGGTCTGAGAAAAGTTGTTACGGCAGAATGAAGCCAAAAAACTAAAACGGTATTTAGGGACCCAGAAAATACGTTTCTCCGAAATTTCCCCTTTTGTGTTAAGAAAGTTCTGTTCCACATCTCCTGTGCCGTCTGTCGTGCCAGGATTTCACTGATGCGCTGTCTGAAACCCGAAAACAGCGTCTAAATCGCTGCTGTTCTGCTTTTCGGTCACCACGGGCGGTGCGTTGCATTGACTTAATGGACGTAATTGTCAACTTCAGAGACAGGTTCGTAATAGGTAAAAAAACATTATGCAGCGGTTTTCCCTTAAATTTTTGGTTGTAACTGCGTTTGTACTGACGTCCGGCACGGGTGTTGTGCAGGCGCAATCTGGCGACAATCTGGCAATTGCCGGGCATATCAACTCACTATGGAATCATGCACTTCATAGTACCAGCAAGCGTACCTCTGTTTCATCCTGGCTCGATACGATGCAGGCTGCGAATGGGCACCGTTATGCTGAACGCATGGAATTTGGGTTCTTTGACAGTTTTGCCGCGCCACCAAATGCGTCGTCCACAGGGAATGTTAATGGCGGTTCTGGCATTAGCGCGTTGGGCTCCGAGGGATGGTCCAAAATCCAATATGGATTTAACGGCACTGCGCGCGGTGGTGACATTGTGTTTTCGTCTGACAATTTCGGCATGGGGGTAGTTTCACCGCCGCGTATGAAAATACGACCAAGCGACGACGGAAACCTGACGCCGCAGAGAACAAGCTACATCGAAGCCGCTTCGGACTTGATTGCCGGATATGAGGCCAACGTCAAAGCCCCCAAGCGTTACTGGATTTTCTCTGGCTTGCCTGGCTTCGACGAATATTCATACGGGACTTGGCCATCTGATACGAATATCGAACCTTGGAAGGTTCACGTGCGAGGGGATTGGACGGATTGGCAGACCGAATTTGTCGAAGGTCTCAGAACTGCAAATCCTGGATATGAAATTGGGTTGATTAATGCCGCCGAGGTTTTTGTTGATACCTGGGAAAACGTCGTTCCAGATATGACACATACAGATTGGTTTGAAGACCTGGCGCCACATGGTCATCCGGACACTTATGCTGTTCTTGCTGCAATTGTATACTCGACGTTTTTTCAGGCGGAAGCCCCGGATATTTCCAAGGTCTTGGGAAGAGCATCGGTTGATCCAAGAGTTGTTCAGAATTGGACTAAGATTACTGATTATGTAAACCGCGCGGTTAACGGCTAGTGTGTGTCCGTCTGATGCTCCAGCCAAATAGAGTTTCGCATGTAAACCCTAGAGCGCCAACGTCATCGCAGATGAAAATAGGCGCTGCAGCGTCTCCAACTGGGATCTGAGTTGTGTCACTAGTATCCCAAATTCAGCTTGTGCTGCGCGGAGACAGCATGAAAGCTCGGGCCATCCGCGGCACGGCTCTTAGCATTATTAGTTTTGGCAGCGGCCAATTTATTCGCCTGGTTTCAAACCTCATTTTGACCAGAATACTGTTTCCGGATGCTTTCGGTCTTATTGCCTTGGTTCAGGTCCTGTTGATCGGGCTGGATAACTTTTCAGATTTCGGCATCGGCCCTGCAATCATTCAAAGCAAACGTGGAACTGAAAAGGACTATCTGAACACGGCCTGGACCATTCAAGTTGTCCGAGGTTTTGTTTTGTGGATTATCGCCTGTGCTCTTACGATTCCTGTAGCCGAGTTCTACCGGCAACCCGAATTGCTCCACGTCATTCCCGTACTGTCATTGGTTACCATTATCGATGGGTTTTGCTCTACCCGAAGATATTCAGCCACACGAGAAATCAAGCTAGAGTGGGTCACGGTCGTTGAGTTGGCGTCGCAGCTATTGGGCACATTGATAATGATCCTTGTCGCATTGTGGTTGCGGTCAGTTTGGGCGCTGGTTGTTGGAAGTATGGCCCTCTCTCTTATCAATACAGTGTTGTCTCATATCCTTATACCCGGTCCAAGAAACACGTTTCGCTGGGACCGCGAAGCTTTCCATGAGATTTTTCATTTCAGCAAATATATTTTCATAGGCACGATCGCCGGATACTTCCTTCAGCAAGGCGACAGGCTGATACTCGGTCGGTATGTTTCTTTGAATGATTTGGCGATTTTTTCTATTGCCCAAATCTTTGCGACTTTACCATTGGTGATGAGCTTTCAGCTTGTAGAAAGGATTGTGCTTCCACTCTATAGGAACCGCCCACCGATAGAGAGCGATTCAAACCGCATAATGGTTGGGCGTGCTCGTGCGTTGTTGGTGGCAAGTCTACTGTTGATGACTGCCGTATTAGGCGTTTTTGGAGAATCTCTAATCGAGTTCTTGTATGACGAACGGTATCATCTTGCTGGTCCGTTCCTTGTTTTGATCAGTATATCCATTATCCCCCGGCTAATTTTCGGCGGCTACAATTTTGTCCTGCTTGCAAATGGAAATTCTCGAGCCTTCACGATACTGACCTGTTGTTCCGCTTCGTTCAGAATGTGTGCGCTTGTGATTGGGATTCAACACTACGGTGTGGTCGGAGCAATCGTTGCACCGGTCATAGCGGATATATTGGCCTATCCGTTTCAGATCGCTTACGTCAATCAATACAAGGGATGGTATGGTCTTTATGACCTTGGATTGCTGGCATTTGGAGTTTTGATTGCAGCAGCCGCTTTTTGGGCTAATCCGGCGGCCCTGGCGCTAATTCTGGGGTGAAGCGGCCAACACTAAACAACTCAGCACGCGTGTGTTGGACCAATCCAATTGTTGATCTGTTTGGCAAATGCGCAAACTCTCTTTGCTCTATTGGCGGGTGTGTCATAAACGGCAATGTTCGGACTGCTCCATCCACTGACGAAAAATTGCCAAGCAGTGAACACTTCGTTTGGTGCAGCGTAAGTCGCTGCGAACCGGTCGGCGTCAAACTCTCTCTGGAAAGGGTGAATGTGCGGGTTCAAGTGGTGTCCCAAGGCCACGTGCCCGTGCTCATGAACTCGAAAGAACCCGCATGCTGCGCCTATATTCTGACAAATAGTGGGATTGTAAATTATGACTGCACCCGTCGGAGAAGTCGGGTCGGGAAAGACTGCAGCGATATCATTATAGCTGGCATTTGGTATCTCCGGCGTCGCCGTTTGTGCTGAAAGAGGAGAATAGTAAAGCATTAGAAGTATTCCAAGAATAAAGTATTTCATTGCTGTCTCTAAATGAAAATCATTGGCTGCTATGTAGATACACACTCAACTATAAGTTGTGCTCAAATATGGCGGTGAAATTTTACGTTTTGTCAGTTTCCGTTGCGAGGTTAAGACACTGGTTGCTGTAGCGAGAGCGTTCGAGAGCTTAGTACTGGAAGGTTTTATTCCCAAAACGTACCCTTCTTCCTAAGTGTGCGTGGGTTTTGATCATCATTAGTGTGGGCTTCCCCATCCCTTGTTTCAAAATGAATAAAACACCCTTGACTTGAAAAATTTCACTTTCAATTTTAGCCGAAAACATGATTATTCTCAGAGGCACCTAAAATCGATTTTCACAATATTTAATATTAGATGAAGTATAAGGCAAACTCTATACAATGGTTGAATTAATTTCATATATAGATGTTTTTATTGCCATTTCGAACTTTTATTTGTGGAGCACGATGTTTTTGTTGGCGCATTTCATTCCACTTTTTAAATTTAAAGAAGATTTTGTCGAATTTTATGTGAAAGTTAGAGGATCCCCGCCATCGCAGGCTAAGCTAGTACTAAACCTCTACGGAGCAGGAAGTTATTTTTTTATTTCTGAAAAATTTTGGAAGTCACCAACTGTAAGTTCGATAAGAATATGTCCGACAATATCTTTGCTTCGACTGTTGTTAATGCAATTTTTGAGTGTGGTATTTTCTACGGCGCTTTGGTCTGTCACAATTTTCCTTTGGGTCAGTGATTAATTGCTAACGCTTTTAGTAAAATTATTTTTCCCACCAAAGTTTGTTCAACACACGGGAATAAAAAATAATTTAACAAGATAACGCAATTTGATGATCCTAAGCAATGTTAGAACCCGGAAAAAGGAAGATAATTTGATTATGTGTTCAAAAAACTAATAATAATTCAGACTGACTTCCGAAGGCGGTGATTGAATTTATTTATGATGTCCTCGCGAACTTTGTAGGGAGGGAGCAAACCACTCGCGATGAATTAGATGAAGTGGCTCACCTAATGTAGTTCGCTCTGCTTCGCCTTGATTTGACTTCTGGTGTTTCCAAGTCCCTTTGACACTTATCTGATCATATCCGGCGAATTGAACGATAGATCCAACCCAGGAGTCCATGAGCAACTAGCGTGCCTCAGCTTGGGACTCAGGAATCTAAAGCGCAAGAGATTAGATCAATGGATCCAAACTGAGCGCCCAAGTGTGATCAAATTTAATGGCAATCCGGTAATATTTACCCGGAAAATAAATGGTAGCGGAGGTCCGTCTTGGACACAAACCCCACACATTAACACTCTGTAAAATATGGGTGCCGTGACCTTCAAGGGGTAAGCCGAAAGGTCAATTGTCGTAGCGGTGCCCTGACTGGCGAATTCGATCAAAAGAAATTGGCCTTCACCGGGGTGCTCTGCGTTGAAGGCTGTCGCTATTGCGGCAAGGCGAACGTCTTACATAGCCTCCAAGGTATGCTGGAGGCCATTTCGAATGTGATCTTCCAACAACCTCTTCGCCGTGTCGGCGTCTCTGGCCAGCGCGGCATCGAACATGCCCTTGTGCTCTTTGACGGCCTCTTCGCCGCGATAGGTCAGCACGAGCATCTGATACCGCAGATACTTGTCGTAGATGATCGAGTGCAGCGACAGAAGGTTCTTGGAATTGCAGGCCGCGATCATCGCTTGGTGAAACTCCCAATCATATCGTTTCCAGGTTTCTTTCTCGGACTCGTCGCCCTTGAGAAGCTGCTGTTCCATCAGGTGCAGTTTGTGGTGCGCGGCAACGAGGTTGCCTTCCCAGTCCGTGTCGCCATTCGCAATGGACAACTCCAACGCGTGGCATTCCAACAGAACGCGCAGCTCTGATATTTCGGTCAGGTCTTCTCGTGAAACTGGCGTAACCAGGAAACCCCGTTGCTCGGGAGCTTCGACAAATCCGTCGCTGGCGAGCCTGTTCAGCGTTTCACGAAGTGTCGAAAGGCTTGCCGAGTAGCGTTCCTTCAAGGCGTCCAGCTTCAGTTTGGAGCCGGGCTGCAGCTCTCCGAAGATGATATCCCGCTTGATGCGCTGATAGGTGTTTGCACCTATCGTAGACGGCTGTTTCGCCATGCGTCTTACCCGATATTATCAGTTTCCTCGTTCACTTAGCATTTTTCGGAGGCATCAACAATCCAAACTGATATATGGTAAAATTAAAAATATCATACATTATTGCGGAATCGCGAAAATCCCAATACGGTCGTGGCCAAGTTGGGCAAAGCAGCCTGATCGCAATCATCGGTTTTGGGATTCTCCGGACCCTTCGGAAGGAAGCAAAGTGTCTAAGAACTTTCGCATTGCCATTGTCGGCATTGGCCTTGTTGGACGCCGCCACGCAGACGCTATCCGAGCGTTGCGCCATGTTGATCTCGTCGCGGTGGTCGACCCCAGCGATGAAGGCCGTGCTTACGCCGTTGAACACGGCGTCACATGTTACGAGACGCTGGAGGCATTGTTCGCAAATCAGATGCCGGACGGTGCTGTTCTTGCGACCCCGACCACGCTTCATGTTGAGCAAGGCCTTACGTGTGTTCGACATGGTTGTCCCGTTCTTGTCGAAAAACCGATCGCCGTAGAAGCCGCTGCTGCGCTTGAGCTTGTTCAAGCAGCGGAGAAGGCCAATGTGCCACTGATGGTCGGACATCATCGTCGACACAATCCTCTGATCCGGTCGGCCAAGGAAGCCATTGTCGATGGGAAGATTGGAGATGTGCGCGCTGTCCATGCGAATTGCTGGTTCTATAAGCCAGACGAGTATTTTGATGCTGCGCCCTGGAGAAAGAAACCCGGTGCAGGGCCCATCTCGGTCAATCTTGTCCACGATGTGGATCTGCTGCGGTACCTGGCTGGAGAAGTCATGACCGTACAGGCTCAATCGGCTGCATCGCAGCGGGGCTACGACAACGAAGATGTTGCCGGTGCTCTGTTGACGTTCGAAAGCGGGGCGATAGGGACGATAAGTGTGTCCGACAGCATCGTAGCTCCATGGAGCTGGGAGATGACGTCTCAGGAATATCCAATCTATCCTTCAACCACTGAGAGTAGCTACATGATAGGTGGCTCTCATGGTTCGTTGTCCGTTCCCGATCTTCGTTTGTGGAGCTACCAGAGTGAGCAAAGGGACTGGTGGACGCCTATCTCATCAACCGCGCTGAAGAAGGGTGCGTCTGATCCTCTGGTCAATCAGCTTAGGCATTTTGTTGAAGTAGCTTTGCACAAAGCAGAGCCGATTGTGTCTGGATGGGAAGGTTTCAGAACGCTTCAAGTTATTGAAGCTATTCAGAATTCCTGCAGAACAGGTGAGACGGTCAGGATCAAAAACCTACAAAAAACACCAAAGGTAGATATGACGGCTGCATAAAAATATCTGATATTTTATAAAAAATCTTGCAAAACGTCAAAAATAGGTCAAAACTCTGAATCGCAAAAAAGAAGCATCATGATGTCTCAGGGAGGAGCAAAGTGATTACCAAACTTACCCGCCGGGCTGCTGTATCAGCCCTGTTTGCAACCGGTGTTCTGTTTAGCGCAACAAGTGGTGTGCTGGCGGAAGACAAAGTGCAACTTCGCCTCGCAACATCAGGATCGGAGACCGACCAGCGCTCGGTCGCTATGGCCGAGGTTTTCGCGCCTATGGTCGCTGATTTCGCAAGCTATGAGCCCAGCTATAATGGCACAATCTTCGCCCAAGGCACCGAGCTGGACGCCATCAGCCGGGGCAACCTGGAAATGTCGATCACCTCGGCGCAGGAACTGGCACAGTTCTTCCCCGAGTTTTCGATCTTTACCGCCGGCTATGTCCATCAGGACGCCGCGCATCAGGTTGCCGTCTTCAACGATCCCTTGATGGACGCGTTCAAACAAAAGGCCGAAGAGGAGCTGGGCGTCAAACTGCTGTCGGTCATGTATCTGGGCCGTCGCCAGGTGAACCTGCGCCAGCCCAAGGATGAATTGACGGTCACGACGCCAGCAGATTTGGAAGGTGTGAACCTGCGGATGCCGGGCACGGATGCGTGGCAGTTCCTTGGCAAAGCGCTGGGTGCCGCCCCGACACCAATGGCCTTCTCCGAAGTCTATACCGCGCTTTCGACCGGTGCCGTTGACGGTCAGGATAACCCATTGCCGACTGTGGTTGATGCCAAATTCTACGAAGTGACCAATCAGATCATCCTGACATCGCATCTGGTCGACCTGAACTATATCGCCATCGGCAAAGAGGTTTGGGACGGGCTGACACCGGAACAGCAAGCCAAGGTTCAGGAAGCTGCGGATGCAGCGGCAGAATCCGGTCGCCAGAAGCAGCTTCAGAAAGAAGAGGACCTTGTCAGCTTCCTCAAGGAGCAGGGCATGGAGGTCTACGAGCCCGACCTCGCGGCGTTCCGTGATCAGGTGCAGTCGATGTATCTCGAAAGCGAATTCGCCGGATCATGGCCGGACGGTGTTCTCGAGCAGATCAACGCTCTGGGCAACTAAGCCCATCTACACAAGGGAGGGAGAACCACAATGAAAGGCTTCACAAAGGGGTTCTCCCGACTGACCGAAGCGATTGCCGGCGGGATGCTGGCGGCAATCTTCCTAATCTTCCTTCTGCAAATTCTCTTGCGGTATTTCTTTACCCCCGCCGGTTGGACGCTTGAACTGATCGGCATCCTCTGGGTCTGGGTGATCTTTTTTAGCTGCGCGTTCATCGTGCGCGAGAGAGATCACGTGAAGTTCGACATCATCTACCTTTCGGTGCCGATGCGCGTTCGTCAGGTCTTTGCGATGCTGGCGGCCGCGGCGATTGTGGTCGGGATGCTCTACAGTTTCCTGCCGACGTGGGACTACATCGACTGGATGAAAATCCGCAAAACCTCGACTGTGCGCAATCCGTTCTCGG
The DNA here is from genome assembly GCF_059613365.1 of Ruegeria sp. BHSA163. NCBI lineage: Bacteria > Pseudomonadati > Pseudomonadota > Alphaproteobacteria > Rhodobacterales > Roseobacteraceae > Ruegeria > Ruegeria sp. BHSA163. The sequence continues at coordinate 10,192 of NZ_JBXWSJ010000030.1, read as the reverse complement.
GTGAGAAGATACCACTGCGCACCGTGTTCTCAATCTATGCGGTGTTCATGCTGGTCGTAGCTGCGCGGTATGGGTGGTTGTTCTTTGACATCCTGCGAAATGGCCCACCAAAAACCGAGCTGGAACTGGTCGTTGGGTACAACGTGGTTGACGATCATCCCCGTGTCGACGGTGAAGACGACGAGGAAGCAGGCAAATGAGCTTTGAACTTCTTTCCTGCCTGCTCGCGCTCTTTCTTCTGGCAGGCATCGGGACACCTATCGGCTATTCCATCCTTTTGGCCTCATTGGTTTATCTGGGCACGGCCGGATTGGACGTCGCACTCGCGGGCGAGAAAATCCTGCAAGGCTTCTACAAAAGCACGATCCTGCTTGCCGTGCCTTTGTTCATCGTCGCCGCCAATATCATGAACGCGGGGTCGATCACCGACCGCTTGCTGAACTTCTGCGTAGCCGCTGTCGGTCGTTTCAAGGGCGGCCTCGGGCACGTCAACGTGGTAGCGTCCCTGATCTTTTCCGGTATGTCCGGCTCGGCTGTCGCGGATGCCGCGGGGATCGGCAAGATCATCATTGAGATGATGACCAAGGATGGCCGCTACAGCCGAGGTTATGCTGCTGCTATTACCGCGGCGTCGGCGACGATTGGCCCGATCATTCCGCCCTCGATCCCAATGGTTTTGTACGCGCTCGTTTCCAAGGCCTCCATCGGATCTCTGTTCTTAGCCGGTATTCTGCCGGGCCTGATCATGGGCGTCGTCCTCATGGCAATGAACTATTACCTGGCCGGAAAGCGGAACTTTGCATTGGAAGAACCTGTTCCTCTGCGCGAATTGCCGGCTAAAACCGCCAACGCGTTTCCGGCACTGCTGATGCCCGCAATCCTGCTGTACGGTATATATGGCGGCGTCACCACTCCGACCGAAGCCGCCGCAGTTGCTGCATTCTACGCTCTGCTACTGGCAGCGTTGTTCTACCGCGCGCTGACCTTCCGTGGCCTTTATCAAGTGTTCGTCGACAGCGCGCGCTCCTCCGCCGCCGTCGGGGTGGTCATTGGTGGCGCGTTCATTCTGAACTTCATCGTCATTCAGGAACAGATTCCACAGTCGATCTCGGCACTGCTGGAGGGTTCGGATGTTAGCCCGATTGTATTCCTGATCCTCGTAAACCTGCTGATCCTCGCGCTGGGATGCGTGTTAGACGCAACAACGATCATCCTGGTGATCGTGCCCCTGTTCATTCCAACCTGCGAAGCGCTCGGGATTGATCTGGTGCATTTCGGAGTGCTGGTCGTCGTGAACTCAATGATCGGTTTGATCACGCCGCCCTATGGCATTCTACTCTTTGTGATCAACGCCGTGACGGACATTCCGCTACGCGAAATCATCTCCGAAATCTGGGCCTTTCTCGCGGTTCTCATCTTCGCCTTGGTGATAATGATGCTGATGCCGGATCTGGTCCTGTGGTTGCCGCGTATGTTTGGATATCAGGGATAATGTGCCTGTCGGTTTCGACAACGTCGATCCCCGGCGATCTGGCTGAAAAGCTGAGTGCTATCGCTGACGCGGGATTCGGGGGTGTCGAATTACACGAACCGGATTTGACCGCTTTTGACGGACCGCCATCGCAAGTCCGCAAGATTGTATCGGACCTCGGCCTGAAGATATGCCTGTTACAACCCTTCCATAATCTTGAAGGCCAGCCCGAAGCCGGACGTGAGCGCGCCTTTGATCGACTGAAGCGCAAACTCGACCTGATGAGCGAGCTGGGAACGGAATTGCTGCTTATCGGGTCTGCCTTCGAGGTCGATGTCGCTGCGACCGAAGAACAGGTAATCGCAGATCTTGGTGAGGCGGCCCAAATCGCTAAAGAAATGGGGATGCGTCTGGCCTATATGGGCTTGCCATGGTCGGATCTTATTCACTCGGATGAACAGGCGTTAGGCGTCGTTGATGCCGTCGACAGCCCTCATCTGGGTTTGGCTTTGAATTCCTTCTTCTCGCTTGCCGACGGATCCAAACCAGCCCGCCTTCGGGACATTCCCGGAGAGCGGCTGTTCCATGTGCAACTGTCCGATGCACCCCGGCTTGAGATGGATATACGTCGGCTCAAGCGGCACTTTGGGCTTCTGCCGGGGCTTGGGTCGCTGAACCTTGCGGGCTTCGTTCGCGTGTTGTCCCGCGCCGGATACAAAGGGCCTTGGTCGGTTGCACGCGTCAACGAAGCAGCTCCTCAACCCGGTGGCCGAACACTGGCCCGAGACAGCTACAGGTCGCTGGTGAACCTCCTGGATGAGGTATCCCGGACCGAGCCGGGAACCGATTTCGGCATCCCGAACCTGCCGGAACGCGTCTATGCGTCAGGCTTCGAATTCGTCGAATTTACAGCCGACGAAACAAGCGGCGCGCAGCTGGCAGATATGTTGTCAGCAATGTGTTTTCGAATGGAGCGAAAACACGTATCCAAGTCCGTTGAGCTGTGGCGGCAGGGCGCGATAAACATCGTTGTGAATACCGAAAAGGAAGGATTTGCCCATTCGGCGTTCCTGGGTCACGGCCCCTCCGTTTGTGACATGGGGTTGCGTGTCAAAGATGCGGATCAGACGGTTCAGCGGGCGACCGCGTTGGGCGCGCCGAATTTCTCACAACCGGTGGGAACAGGGGAACTGGATATCCCGGCCATTCGGGGCGTTGGTGGCAACGTCGTTCATTTCATCGATGAGAAATCCGATCTCCATCGGGTATGGGACATTGAGTTCGAGCCGGTTGCGAAAACTAAAGCCACCCAACCTGCCGGTCTGCGTCGCATCGACCATCTGGCCCAGACGATGCGTCACGATGAGATGCAAAGTTGGCTACTCTACTACATTTCGACTTTCGAGATGGCAAAATCCCCTATCGTGAACGTCGCCGACCCGTCTGGTGTCGTGCAAAGCCAGGCTATCGAAAGTCCCGAAGGCGAAGTGCGCTTAAACCTGAATGGGGCAGTTGGGCGTCGAACGCTGGCGGCGTCATTCCTTGAAGATGGCTTTGGGGCTGGTGTTCAGCACATTGCCTTCCAGTCGGATGATATTTTTGAAACTTCAGCCCAGTTGCTCAAGTCTGGCTTTCCCAGCCTGTCCATCCCGGAGAACTACTACGCTGATCTGCAAGCGACATTCGGATTGGATGACGATTTGGTCGCCCAATTGCGCAGGGGGAACATTCTCTACGATCGGGCGGCGGGTGCTGAGTATTTTCAGATATACAGCCGCCCCATCTTTAACGGCTTCTTCTTCGAAATTGTTGAACGCCGTATGGGCTATGCCGGTTATGGCGCGCGCAATGCACCCATTCGCCTTGCTGCGCAAAGCAAAACCCAGCCGGTGAAAGAGGTGCAGACGCAATGACCGCGCAGATGACAGACGATGAGCGCGCCGTTCGCCAATGGTGGCGTACCTCCATCATCGACATGAAACCCGGACAGATCTCTTTTCGTGGCAACGCTATAGAGGACCTGATCGGGAACGTATCTCTCCCGCAGATGATCTGGCTGATGGTGCGGGGCGATCTCCCCAGCGACGCACAAGCGCACTTGTTCGAAGCCGCTTTGGTCGCAGGCGTGGACCACGGCCCACAGGCTCCATCAATCGCGGCTGCGCGTATGGCTGCCACCTGCGGGGTAGGTCTCAATAATGCGATGGCGACTGCGGTGAACATGCTGGGCGACGTGCACGGCGGGGCAGGAGAGCAGTGTGCAGAGCTGTACTATAATATAGCAGTCCGCATGGATGCTGGAGCTGCGCTGAATGACGCTGTTCGGGATGGCTTGGACAGCTGGCGCGAGACCTACGGCAAGATCGTATCGGGCTTTGGTCACAGGTTTCACAAGCCCGTCGACCCACGCGCACCACGATTGATGCAACTTGTTCGAGATGCGGCGGCAGAAGGCACAGTTTCTGGCCGGTTTGCCGATATCGGAGAAGAGGTTCAAGCCGAACTCGGTCGTCAACGAGGCGGTCGGCCAATTGCCATGAATATTGACGGCGCGACAGCTGTGATCTTCTGCGAACTTGGCTTTCCTGCGCCCTTGTCGCGAGGGCTGTTCTGCCTGTCCCGCTCGGTCGGAATACTCGCCCACGCTTGGGAACAGATGAACCAGGGTGGCCGCAACAAAGGGCCGATGCCCCCTAATTACTTACCCCTCTACGAAGACAGGAATGATGACACGTGAGACATCGAAATCCTTCCGGGTCGGCCTTATCGGCTGTGGTCGTATCAGCGATATTTATCTAAAAACACTATCCAAATTCTCAAACGTTGAGGTCGTGGCTTGCTCAAGCCTTGACCCTTCGGAAAGCCGCACCAAGGCAGATCAATACGGTATCGCCAAGGCCTGTGCGCCAGATGAGGTGTTTGACGATCCGACGATTGACTGCGTTCTGAATCTGACAATTCCGGCGGCGCATGCCGAAATCAGCCTGCGTGCGTTGGAGGCGGGCAAGCACGTCTATTCCGAGAAGCCGTTGGTTATGAATCGAACGGATGGTAAGGCGATCCTGCACATGGCCTCTGAAAAGGGATTACTGGTCGGTTGCGCGCCCGACACATTTCTTGGCGGTCGCTGGCAGACCGTTCGGCGCTTGATCGACGAGGGTGCCATTGGCAAACCGACAGGGGTTTTTGCCCATGTCGGTACCCACGGGACTGAACGCCACCATCCCAACCCGGATTTCTACTACCAGGCCGGTGGCGGGCCCTTGCTGGACCTTGGGCCATATTACCTGACCGCCATGGTTTGCTGCCTTGGTCCGGTTGACCGGGTCGCCGGAATGGCTCGGCGCACGTTCGACAAAAGGATGATCGAAAACGGCCCTCGCAACGGTGAATGGATGGATGTCGAGGTCGACACGCATTCCCTAAGCCTGCTGCAGTTCTCTTCCGGGGCTATAGGGTCGATGACCATGAGCTTTGACGTCTGGGATAGCGAAACGCCGCGGTTCGAGATCTACGGTGAAAAAGGCACCATCAGCATCCCAGACCCTGACCCGGTACATGGTGCCAACATCTTTCAGGGGGATGTCTGGCTGAAAACGCGGGAGACCTCGCGCTGGTCTCATCAGCCGCGCCCATCCGGTCGCGAAGGCTGGCAGGTGGTCGTCAACAAACACGGGTTCAATGAGGACAGCCGTGGTCTCGGCCTTTTGGATCTGGCCCTGGCGGCGCAAGATGGACGCCAACCCCGTGCAAGTGGAGCGCTCGCCTACCACGTTTTCGAGGTCATGGACGCGATCGAACGGGCACCGAAATTCGGAGCGTATCAGACGATAGAGAGCCGTTGCGCGGCTCCGGAGCCTTTGCCGGTCGATTTCTTAAATGATGAGAGGAAGGAATTGGTTTATGCCGATTGAGACACTCGACTTTGCTCAGCCATTCTTTCGCGTCCAGCACATCACCAGTGAAGACAGAATTTCTGTCGAGGGTCGTGCAATTGTTCTGAACCTTGGGGGTCGAGACCTTTCGGTCGAGGATCAGACCATTGCACCGCTTTCCTCTGTGATCGTGCAAGACAGCACGCTTAGCGGCGTGGAACGTGCAGTCATTGTCCTCGATTTCGACGCCCATGCCGATGAGAACGAGTTGTTCGCATGGGTGAAAGATACGTGGCCATCTGCTTTTGATGTCCGCCAAGAGGAGCGTCTGCGCGGTGTCAGCCACTACATGTCGCCGAAGGTCTTCGTGGGTAACGTTGGGCTGACCATGTACCACTCGGGCTCGGTGCCGCTGAATGTCGGATTGCACAAGGATCATCCATTCTGCCCGGTACCGGGGTTTCGCGAAGTGCATACGCAAATCGTAGGCTTTGGCAAAATGCAGCAATGCCGCGAACGGGACGTTGAAACCCTTTACCTCGAAGAATTCATGGCCCCCGGCACGACGCACAAACCGATGTATGACGCCGAAGGCAACTATCCCTGGCATCAATACGAGACGATTACCCCCAGCATCTTCATGGCGGTGGAAATGCTGCCGGAAGGCGTAATGGTCCCGGAAATGGAGGTTCAGAATGGCTGAGAGACTTTTACCCGAAGACCTGAATTTTGACGGACCTTTCCCCCGGTTGTCTCGCCGTTTGCGGCTGGGCGTTGTTGGCGGCGGACGTATCTCTGTCACGCAGGCAACGGCCGCGCGGATGACCGACCGGTGGGAGGTTACCGCAGGAGCGCTCAGTTCTGACGCCGCGCGAAGCAAGGCGCGCGGGGCCGAGTGGTTCCTGCCGGCAGACAGGTGCTATGCGTCCTTCGACGAGATGGCAAAGGCCGAGGCGGCACGCCCGGATGGTGTGGACGCGGTGATGATCACCACCCCGAACCACGTTCATTTCGAAGTGGCCAAAGCGTTTCTGGAGGCAGGCATTGATGTACTGTGCGACAAGCCCCTGACCAACGAAGTTGCCGAGGCCGAGGGGCTTGAGGAGATCGTCGCGCGCACGGGACAGGTCTTTGCCGTCGGATATGCGATGTCGTGTTTTCCTGTGATCCGGCAGGCCAAACAAATAGTGGCGGAAGGCGGCATCGGTAAAATCAACCAAATCCACGTCGAGTTCATGCAAGACTGGATGACGCCCGAGGACGTGGCCGATGCGCCCCATGTGAAATGGCGGCTGGACCCAAAGATTTCAGGTCCGACCAGCTGTGTCGGCGATATCGGCACCCATGCCGCGCATCTCGCCAGTTTTGTCTCGGGCCTGCCCTTGACCAACCTACGGGCCGAGTTTCATGTCTGCGGCGCGCCAAAGCCTTTGGAAGACACAGCATTCATGTTCACCCGCTATCAAAACGAGGTTCCGGGAACCCTGATGGCGACACGCCTTGCCCCCGGAAATCGAGGCGGTTTGCGCTTACGGATATTCGGGAGCGAAGGAGGCCTCGAGTGGGACTTGGAGAATTCGGAACAGCTGAAGTTCAATCGGTTCGGTGAGCCGGATCGTACCATCAGCCGTGGTCACGGGCATGGTATCGGACCCGGCGCAGAACGTCTGATCCGTACCGCGCGGGGCTTCCCTGAGGGGATTATCGAAGCCTGGGCCAACCTCTATACGGAATTTGCTATGGCCGTAGCCGCGCGTCGGGATGGCGTTACCGTTCCGGATGATTGGCTTACTTATCCCAGTGTCGAACAAGGTGCAGATGGCGTCCGGTTTATTGAAGCCTCCGTGCGCTCACACCAGTCCGGAGGTGACTGGGTCACTCTCTAAGGCTTTGCCAACAAGAATGAAAAACACGCCCGGGCAGTTGCCCGGGCGCTTTCATTTCCTGCTCAGTATTAAAAGTTGATATTTTAAAAAATATCAGATATTTTTTACTACGTGTGATGAATTTGAGATTCGCAGACACGTGGAGCTGCCGTTCATGGTGAAACCCGAAGAGGCTGGCGCAAGCCCCTCTCTCTATTCCTTGGCGCATCTGACGCTGATTGGCTGTACGCCGCCCGAGTTGGTCTATATCGCAGCGCGGGCCGGTTACGATGCCGTCAGCCCCCGCTTCATTCCGATGCATGTGCCCGGTGAATTCACTCAATCTCCAATCGACAAGGCGCAGGTGCATGCCACCAAAACTGCTCTCTCTACCACTGGCTTGAAAGTCCTCGATGTCGAACTTGCGCGCATCACAGAAGATGTCGATCCGCGCAGTTTTGAGCCTTCTCTTGAGATCGGTGGGGAATTGGGTGCCAAGCGCATGATCATGAGCGCGTGGACCAATACCCGCGATGATCGTGACTTCCTGATCGACGTCTATTCGGAAACCTGCGAACTGGCGGCACCCTACGGGCTAACAGTGGACCTGGAGTTCCCAAGCTTTTCCCGCCTTCGTACTCTGGATGAGGCGCTTGACATTGTCCGCGCCTCCGATCAGCCGAATGGCGGTATTCTGGTTGATACGCTTTATCTGCATCTCAGCCGCGTTGATCTCGGAGAGCTTCTGCACGTCCCCTCGGAGTTGTTTCACTTCCTGCATATCTCCGATTGCCTACCCGGGATCGCCGATACGCGCGAGGGTATGATTCAACTGGCCCGCGATGCGCGGCTCTATCCCGGCGAAGGCTGGATTGACTTCACCGGCATCATCGAACGGATGCCACCTGTCGATTATTCTATTGAACTGCCCAACCAAAGTCGCGTTGCCGAGTTGGGATATGAAGAACACGCGCGTCGCTGTCTCAGCCACGCCAAGCGAACATTCGGCGAGGCGCGGTCACAGCGCCGTATGCCCGATGCAGCAATTCCAAAACACCAAGAGGATTATCATGGGCAAAGAGCTCACTGAAAACGACCGCAATATGGCGGCCGATATGCTGGCACGCGCCCGCGCTGCCATGGCCGAAATCGAGGATTGGGATCAGGACAGGTTGGATCGCCTGTCTCAGGCCATTGCGTGGTATGCGGGGAACGAGAAAACCTTTACGCGTCTGGCTCAGCAGGGCGTGGACGAGAGCGGTATCGGTGATCGCGAGGGACGGCCTGCGAAACGGTTCAAAATCCATATGGTACTGCGCGATGTCCTGCGCACGCCCTCGACGGGGGTCGTCGAAGTCGACGAAGAAAAGGGCCTCGTGAAATATGCCAAACCTGCCGGTGTGATCGCGTCTCTGATCCCGATGACCAACCCGGCGATGACACCACCGGTGACCGGCGTGTCCGCCGCGAACGCCCGGAATGCGGTCATCTTCAGCCCGCATCCACGCACCGCCCATACCACCTATGAAATGGTCGAGGTCATGCGCGCGGCCTGCCGCGCCGCCGGTGCCCCCGAAGACCTATTCCAGTCGATCCCCAAACCATCGATCCCGTTAACACAGCACCTCATGGAGATTTGTGATCTGACGCTGGCAACGGGCGGCAAGCCGATGGTCAAAGCAGCCTACAGCTCGGGGCGCCCGGCTTATGGCGTCGGCGCGGGCAATTCGTCCATCGTCATTGATGAGACGGCCGATCTGGATATCGCGGCGCAGAATACGCGTATTTCAAAGACCTCTGATTTTGGGTCCGGTTGCTCAGCCGACGGCAACATCATCATCCAGCGTTCGGTTTACGACGATATGGTCAAAGCGCTTGAGGCCGAAGGTGGATACCTCTGTTCGGATGAAGAGAAGGCCATGCTCGAAGCGGCCATGTGGGATGAGAAGGGAAACCGTACGTTCCCGACCATCGCCTGTCCGCCGCAGCAAACGGCCAAGGTCGCCGGTTTTAGCATCCCCGAAGATCGCAAGTTTCTGATGGTTGAAAATCAGGGGCAAATCGGGCCGCAGCACAAGTTCTCCAAGGAAAAACTGACCACGCTGATGGCGCTTTATCACTTCGAAACGTTCGATGATGCGCTGGAAACGGTCAGCCAGATCTACAACACCGGGGGAAAGGGCCATTCCTGCGGCATCTACAGCCACAATGACGATCACATCGACCGGTTGGCGCGTCTGGCTCCGGTCAGCCGTATGATGGTGCGACAGCCTCAATCCAAGGCCAATGCGGGTGCCTGGACAAATGGCATGCCTATGACCAGCAGCTTGGGCTGCGGCATTTGGGGCGGCAACATCACCAACGAAAACGTCACCATGAAACACATGATGAACTACACCTGGGTCAGTCGTCCGATCCCTGAGGATCGCCCCTCGGAGCCGGACCTGTTCGGTGAGTTCTACGGACAGGAGGTCGCGTGATGGACGGAGCAAAACTGGACGGCAAAACCGTTGCCGAACATATCGTTGACTTTCTCGAACGCCGTGAGGTCAAGCACGTTTTCGGCCTGTGCGGGCACACGAACATTGCGGTTCTGGCTGCGCTGGCGGAAAGTCCCATCGATTTCGTCACAGTACGACACGAACAAATCGCCAGCCACGCGGCGGATGCATATGCCCGCGTGACGGGCAAGGCCTCGGTGGTGCTGTCCCATCTCTCCCCGGGGCTGACCAATTGCGCCACCGGGGTCGCCAACGCCGCACTGGACTGTATCCCGATGGTCGTGATCGCGGGTGACATTCCCACGCATTACTACGGTAAACATCCGCATCAGGAAGTGAACCTGCATGCAGACGCAGCCCAATGGGAGATTTACCGACCCTTCGTGAAGCGCGCTTGGCGCGTGGATCGCGCCGACCTGATGGCCGAGATTCTGGAAAAGGCGTTTCATCTCGCTGAAAGCGGCCAGCCCGGGCCGGTAC